>NZ_JAJJOC010000017.1:0-40912 GCF_020907365.1 Arthrobacter sp. zg-Y750
ACCCCCACAAACACCCGCGGGGGCCCACCCCCGCCCGCCCCGGGGGCCCCCCCCGCTGCGGATCCCGTCCCCAAGCCGGGCGGATGTAGTGCATAACCGGCCTAGACTGCCCGGACTTCCTCGGCCTGCGGACCTTTCTGCCCCTGGCCGATTTCGAACTCCACCCGCTGGCCCTCTTCCAGGGTCCGGTAACCGGAGGCCTGTATCGCCGACCAGTGGACGAACACGTCCGTTTCTGCCTCGTCGAGGGTGATGAAGCCGTACCCCTTCTCCCCGTTAAACCACTTGACGATCCCCTGCGCCATGATGTTTCTCCAACCTAGATTCCAATGCAGCCCTCCGGCGTCGCACTTGGGCTCCGGAGCCGCCGGCCACTGCGCAGGCTTTCGATTCCAGTGGAGACCGAGGCCAGCGCCGCAGACCGGCTGGCAACACTCTAACCACAGTGACGTACATCACAAGTGGGTTGTTGATAACGTTATGGTCTTTTTACACCCTTGGGGGTTGGCGCTCTTCCTACCGGAAGCCGGGGGCCAGGACCACGGTGACGTTCGTGAATCCGGGCGATTCCACCACGGTGGGAATACCCAGGTCGGCGCCCAGCTGCTGGGCGTTCACGGCTTGGGCCGGGTTGCCGTAGTAGACGGCTGTAACCTGCTGGGGTGCTCCGGTCCAGTTCCCAACCGTGCCCACGGCCCATCCGGCACCGGACACACGCCCGGAGACATTGGCGCCAAGCCCGCTCACGCCGCTGGCGTTCAGCACCACAACCGGCTGCGTACGGTCTACCGCAGGCTCAGGCGCAGGCTCGGGCACGGGTTCAGCAGTGTCGCTTGCCGCCGGCGTGGGCTCAGCACTATCTTCGGGCTCAGCCTCTGCGGGCTCACTCGATGCGCTCGGTGCCGGCGTAGCGGTGGACTGCGCTTCAGCGGACGGCCCGGGGTTGCCCGCGCCAATGCCCAGGCGCGGCAGCACGAAGTAGGCGGCGAGGCCGATCATGAGGGCAAGCACACCCACGGTGATCAACAACCCCAGTCCGCTCGAGCGGGTGGGGATAAGGCGTTCACGGTGCACGCCCTGCCGCGCCGAGGTCTCGGGGACCTTGTCGAACTCGTCCCGGGGATATTGGCTCATGGTGGAAATTTCATCCTTGCTCTGAAGGTGCCGTGTTCAACACGCCGGCGTTGGTGGCTAACGCCGGACTAGACGCCCGTGCCCAGTCGGCGGGCGGTACGGGCCTGCTGGCGGCTCGTTCGTAGTCTACGCAATCGCTTGACCAGCATCGGATCGTGGGCGAGGGCTTCTTCGGTGTCGATCAGTGCGTTGAGGACCTGGTAATACCGTGTTGCCGACATACCGAACAAATCACGGATTGCCTGTTCCTTGGCTCCGGCGTACTTCCACCAGGCCCGCTCCAAGGCGAGCATCTGCTGTTCCTGGGCCCCCAGCGGGCTGTCCGGATCCACGGTGCCGTCCAGCGAAAACCGTTCGGCTTCTGTCGATTCCGCCACATACGCTCCCAAAAAAGATCCCGTTTATACCTACCTGCCATGCTAATTGGCAATAACACAGTTGTCATTTAGGTGGCCTGGGGAGCTTCGCCGGGAGGCGCCGGTTGTCCTTCCGGAGAAAAATACCGAAAACTGGAGCAGTGACAACAAATGAACCACCGCTCTTTGCCTACAGCGCTGTTCCGGAACCGGCGGATGACATCCCGTTCCCTTTCGCCGCCCCCACCCCCCTGTCAGCGGTGATGGCGGCGGACTGGGCCGAGGCATTGGCTCCCGCTGTTACCGGCTTCCATGAGATCGCCGCGGATTTGGACGCCGAACGGCGTGCCGGCCACAGCATCCTGCCAGCCCCGGGGAACATCCTGCGGGCCTTCCAGCGCCCGCTGTCCGAAGCAAAGGTGCTGATTGTCGGACAGGACCCGTACCCCACGCCTGGACACGCCGTCGGACTGTCCTTCTCGGTGGACTCCCGGGTGCGCCCGCTGCCGCGCAGCCTGAACAATATCTTTACCGAGCTCCATGCCGACCTCGGCGTGACGCCCGGCCCGTCGGGAGACCTCACGCCGTGGGCGGAGCAGGGGGTGCTCCTGTTGAACCGGGTACTCACCGTCCGTGCCGGCGCAGCAGGGTCACACCGCCGCCGCGGCTGGGAGGAAATCACGGAGCTGGCGGTCCGGGCATTGGCCGCCAGGCGCCGCCCGGACGGAACCCGTCCCCCGCTGGTTGCCGTGTTGTGGGGCCGGGACGCTCGAAGCGTTGTCCCGTTCCTCGGGGGCTCGCCCACGGTGGAATCGGCCCATCCCAGCCCGCTCTCCGCTTCCCGCGGGTTCTTCGGTTCCCGGCCGTTCAGCCGCGTTAATGAGCTGTTGGCGGAGCAGGGCGCCGAACCGGTGGACTGGCGGCTGGGCGCGGTACGGTAGTTTGAGCGATTCCCTAGGAGATAAGTCCATGCCAGAAACTCCCCCGCGCCAGCAGCCCGGCGATTCCGCACCGCGGAAACCGCGGCCGCTGGTGACGCTGGAAGTCCTCCGCCGGGAGCAGATCAGCGAGCACATGGTCCGGATTGTTGCCGGCGGTTCCGGTTTCGACCGGTTCACGCCCAGCACCTGCGCTGATGCCTACTGCAAAATCTGGTTCGGGCCGGACGGAGCGCCGATCGACGGCACGGAGGACCTGGAGAGCATCCGTGCCCGGAGCGAGCGCGACCAGTGGCCGGTTTCGCGCACCTACACCATCCGGAGCGTAGACCGGCTCGCCCGCGAAATCAGCATCGATTTTGTGGTCCACGGCGATGAAGGCCTGGCCGGACCGTGGGCTGCACGGGCGCAGCCCGGCCAGCACCTGACCTTCTCCGGTCCGGGCGGAGCCTTCAACCCCAGCCCGGACGCAGACTGGTACCTCCTGGCAGGCGATGAGTCCGCGCTGCCCGCTATCGCCACCGTGCTCCGGGCGCTGCCGGCCGACGCCGTTGGCCAGGCCTTCGTGGAAGTGGCCGGTCCGGGTGACCGGCAGCAGATCAGCAAGCCGGCGGGCGTGGAAGTGACGTGGCTGTACCGCGGCAGCACTCCGGCCGGCCGAAGCGGGCTGCTCGCGGAAGCCCTCGCTGCAGCCCAGTGGCAGGACGGAACCGTGCAGGTCTTTGCACACGGCGAACGTGAGGCGATGAAAGCCCTGCGGGACATCCTGTTCAGCCACCGCGGGCTGGAGCGTAGCCAGGTCTCCCTCTCGGGCTATTGGGCCGCCGGGCGCACCGAGGATATTTTCCAGGCTGAGAAGCGCACCCCGGTGGGAAAGATCCTCTAGTCCCGCGCCTGCTGGCGGCTGCCCCGAACTTCCCACGCTGTGGGACTGCTGTTACCCGTGGGGTCACATTGGCCCCTCTGGTACCGAAGCGTGGGAATTCCCGTTCCCAGCCCGAACCGGTCGTCCACTTCCACCCCGGTGGTGCCAAGTCCACTAGCCGGTGGGCCTTCTTCCGGATGGTGGATCCTCCACCCCCCCCGGCCCCCGCAGTCGGCCGATCCTGGTGTCCGATGTGCCGCCCGCACCCGGGCACAAAAAAGCCCGGCCCCTGCGGGCCGGGCTCTTTGCGGTCAGCGCCGCCGGTTGCGGCGGTCGTTGCCGTTGAGGTTCCGGGTGAAAGGCCGTCCCAGGTTGTCACCCAGGACCACGCCGCCGGAGATGGCCAGGATGACGGTAAGGGCGTCGAACAGTCCCACCGCACCTACATACATGTCCTCGGCATCGATGCTCAGCCCGTACATGGAGCGGAAGATCGCCAGCCCCGGGAACAGGAACAGGACCGCCGGCACCGCTACGATCAGCTGCGGCGCCTCCATCCGCAGGGCCACAATCCGCGCCACCATACCAATGAAGATGGCGGACACGGCCGGCGTCAGGCGCGGACCCACCCCGCCGGCGTCGGCCACCTGGTAGACCAGGAAACCGGCCACGCCAATCAGCACCGTGGGCAGAACCAGCCTGCGCGGCGACTGTTCCACAATGCAGATGGTGGCCAGGGCGATGGCCAGCAGCAGCACCGTCACCGGGAAGGAGTATTGGGATGAGGCCACGTCCGTGACGTTCAGCCGCCCCATCCCGAAAAGCGCTCCCGCCACGAGGGCGACGGCGATGCCGGCCACCAGGGCGCCGAAGGTCAGGAACGCGGACAGGAACCGGCCCGAGGCGGTAACCGGGAACCCGTTAATGGCATCCTGTACGGCCGAGACCAGCCGGCCGGTGGGCAGCATCAGCAGGATGCCGCCCGCCACCACGATGCCGGGCGAAATGGGAACCTGCATGGACCAGAACAGCATCGCCATGGCCGTAACCACGAATCCGCTGGCCGCCGTCGTAAAGAAGTCCGGCACACGCCAGCGGCCCAGCACACGCTGGAGGAGGCTGACCATCACCGTGCCGGCGAAACCCACCAAGGAGGCCAGCGGTCCCCCACCGATGAATCCGACAATGGCTGCGGAGAAGATCCCCGCGGAGAACGTGACGGCCCAGCGCGGGAACGGCTTGGGCTGGTGCGTGATCTCGCTGAGCCGGTTGGCGGCTTCCGCGCGGGTCAGGCCGCCGTCGATGATTTCGGTGACCAGCTGGTGGACCAGCCCCAGCCCGGCATAGTTGTTGGTCCAGGAGCGAACCACGCGCATCACGGTGATGGGTGTCTGGTCCTTGGGCGAATAGTTGAGCAGCACCGACTGGTTGGTGATGTCCACTTCAATGCTTTCCAGCCCGAAGGCAGCGGTGACCGCGATGATGGCGGTTTCCACTTCCAGCGCGCCAGCCCCGTAGCGGAACATGGTTTCGGCCATGCTGAGGGCCAGGTCCAGGGTTTTGCGCGCATTGGCGTCCGGGCCTCCGGTACGCACCAACGGATTGGCGTAGGGGCTGCCGGCCAGCCGCTCCACAATGGACATGGCCTGAGTGGGCGGGTTTTCGCCTTGCACGAGGCGACGCAGCATCCGCTTGGCTGCTGCGGAGGACCGGTCTGTGCGGACGGCGGTGGAGCTCAGCGGCGACGTACCTGCCGGAACGTTTTTGCGTGTCCGTGCGGGCCGTTTTTCCCGCGGCACAGCCGGCTTGCGGCTACGTTCGGGCTGCGGCGGCCGAAGGGCCTTGGACCCCACCGGGCGTACCACGGACGTGGTGGGCGGCGGCGGCTTGGGCCGGGTGCTGCGCAGTGCCGCGGTGGGAACGTCTGCTGCCGGACGGGCCGAGCCCGGGGCCTTCGACGGCGGAGTGGGCGCCTTAACGCCGCCCCGCTGGGACCCGACGGGCCTTGCTTTCCCGGTCTGGGCCTTCCCGTCCTGCGCCTTTCCCGCGGAGGCCTTCCCTGTGGAGGCCTTCCCCGCCGGTCGCTGGCGCCCGGCGGGGATGCTGATCACCGGGATCAGCCCTGCGGACGGGTCCGGATTCGGTGCCGACTCCGGATTCGGTCCGGACTTGGGGCGGTCCGGACCGGACGTGTTCTCCAAGGGGCTCACCCTTTCGCCTCTGGTTCCGGGTCCTGCCCGGTTTATCTGGTGGTACGGCTTAGTAGAACGGCTGCTGGTGGCGGCGCCAGTAAATCTGCCGCGCCGCCTTTTCACCTATGGTGTTCCAGATCCGGTACCGGACGGGATCCACCACGTAGTCATAGCAGCCAACGAAGTCGGTGACCGTTTTCGAGAAACTGGTCTTGAACAGACCCAGCCCGTGATGCGGGTGGCTCTTGTCCTTGAGCTGGTTGCTCGGCGGGGTGCCGCAGAAGTCGTAGGACGTGATGCCGCATTCGTCCTTGAGCTCGTTGATGGCGGTCCACTGGACCAGGTGCGAATCTCCGTATTGGGACCGCTTGGGTTTGGAGCCGCCGTCCTTGTAAGTGCCCTTGTTCCCGTAGGCGATGACAAAGGCGCCTACGGTGGGTTCCCCGTCTTCAAAGGCGAAGTAGAAGCGGCCCTGCCCGGCGGCCACAAAGTTGGACCAGAACCGGTGGTAGTACTCGTAGGAACGCATCTTGGCCGAGGACCGGTCCTCGATGTGGGCCATCAACTGGTACATGGTCCGCATGTTTTCCTCCGTGGGTTCCACCCGGCGCACATCGGCGCCTTCACGGATGGCCCGCCGCACGGCGTTGCGGCCGCGGGAGGAGAGGTTCTTCAGCAGCTGCTCGGAATCCGGTGTGGTGTCCAGCAGGGCGGTGGAGTCGTTGGGCTGCAGGTTGAACGTTTTAATGAAGCCGGCACCGGTGAACAGTGCCTGCACCTCTTCGCTGTCCTCAATGTCGGGCTCGACTTTGATGGCGAAGACCTTGCGCCCGGTCTGCTTGATGAAGCGGGTCAAGGCGTTCACCACCAGCGGCACGTCTTCGGGCGCGGCGACGTCGGGGCCCTTGATCAGGTACCAGAGGCTGCCCAGAAGGGGAACCTTCTTCTCGATGGCGAGGGCGTAGGTGGTGTAGTCCGGTCCCGTAAAGGCCAGGTACACGGGGTTCCAGCCGTGGTGGGACTTCACCTCCGCGAAGGATGCGGACTGCAGGACGTTGCCGCCGCCGGGGTTCGCCAGCACGTGCTTATCCCAGTTGTCGATCTCCTCGGCAGTGGCCAGGCGTGCACTAAAATCTCGCAAAATACCTCAACTAATGGTTTGTTCACTGCTTCGTTTTCAGCGCATCCGGCAGGTGCGCCGGCCTGCTCGTGAAAAGCGGGCCTCGAACCGGCTCCCAGTCTATCTGTTGCAGCACCGCCCCCACGAAACTTCCTCACCGCCCTCAGCCCGGCGCCGGCAGGAACCAGCGGACCCACGGTTCTTCTTCCGTCAGGTCCCAGGCCCGCTGGATCAGCTGCCGGTCCTCCCCCGTAGTCCGGGTCTGTTCCTGCCTCAGGTACTCCCGCCAGCTGGGTACGTCGTATATCTCCCGGAACTGGTCCCGGTCGGTGATGGAATGCACCAGTTCCCAGTGCGTGGCGCCGGTCCGCATCCGGCTGAGCCGAACCTCATGCATGGCTTGGACAAAGGCGTCGGCCCGGTCCGCCGGCACTTCGTAAGCAATCAGCACGGTCACCGGCCCGGCATCCGGCGGGGGTTCAACGGGAGCGGGGATGTTGAGGTCCGGGTTCGGTGCCGCTGCCACACTGCGGTCCAACTTGCCGGTGCCCGGCAGCAGCGGCAGCACCAGCACACTGGCGCCAACCAGGGCCAGGACGACGGCGGCAAAAGCGAGGGTGGGGGCGTAACCGGCGCCGGTGGCTCCGGATCCCCAGAACACGGCTCCCACGGCCTGGGACCCCGCGGAGATCATCAGGTAGATGGACAGTCCGCGGGCACGCACCCATTCGGGCAAGGTCAGCTGCATAGCGGCGTTGAGGGTGGAGAAGGTGAAAATCCAGGCCATGCCGCTGGCTACCAGCAGGATTGCCACGGCCCAGGCGGGCCAGTACCCGGCGGCGAACGCGCCTGCGGCGAACACCACCGAGCTGATGCCCAGCAGGGCATTTTCACCCACCACCTTGCGTGCCCGCGGCAGGAGCAGGACGCCCAGGATCGCGCCGGCGCCCAGCGCACCGAGCAGCAGCCCGTAGCCGGTGGATCCCAGCCCCAGGTGTCCGTTGACGGCCACCGGAAGCAGGGCATACAGCGCGCTGGCCGGAAACACGAAGAGCCCTAGGCGCAGAAGGATCCGCCGGATCCGCGGCGCCGCCCGGATGTAGCGCATGCCGGCGGCGAGCGCTTCGCCCATATGCTCTCGGTCCGCGGCTCCCTGATCCGGGGCACGCCATAGGTAGATGGCTGCGGCTGTGCCAATGAAGGAGACGGCGTTGAGGCCGAACACAAAGGCCGGACCCACGAGGGAGACCAGCAGTCCGGCAATGGCCGGGCCCACGGCCCGGGCAGTGTTTATTGCCACGCTGCCCAGGGCAGACGCCGTCTGGATCTCCTTGCGGGGAACCAGTTCAGGGGTGATGGCTTGCCAAGCGGGGGTGCTCAGTGCAATGCCGCACCCGATCAGGAACGTATAGAGGAGCAGGGAATCAGGGTTTAGCAGGCCCAGGGCGGCCACTACGGTGAGCGTGGCTGCGGCACCGGCGGCAAAAACGTTAGCGCCCAGGATCAGCCGGCGGCGGTTGAAGGCATCCGCCAGGACCCCGGCAACCAGCCCCAGCAGCAGGGAGGGTGCCAGGTTTGCCGTCTGGACCAGGGACACCAGGGCAGGATTCCGGCTGTTCTCCACCAGGAACCATTGCGCGCCAACGGTCTGCATCCAGGTGCCGATATTGGAGCCGAGCTGGGCCAGCCACAGGATAAGGAACATCCTTCGCCGCAGCGGCGACCAGGGTGAGTCCATACCGGTTCCTTCCGTGCGGTGCATCCGGTCATCTGGTCAGGGGCTGGAGGGAAATCCCTTCCATGCATGGGCAAACCGCTCCCGCGCCGCCTCGGCATTGGCTTGTTCCAAGGCGTGCAGCCTGCCGTAGGTGAACCCGTTTTCCCCGGCCGCTGAAGCCGCAGCCCCCATGCGCCGCAGGTAGGCACGGGTCACCAC
The DNA here is from genome assembly GCF_020907365.1 of Arthrobacter sp. zg-Y750. NCBI lineage: Bacteria > Bacillati > Actinomycetota > Actinomycetes > Micrococcales > Micrococcaceae > Arthrobacter > Arthrobacter sp. zg-Y750. Next base: position 8,542 of record NZ_JAJJOC010000017.1, read on the forward strand.
GCTGTCCTGGTACTCGCCGAGGATTTTCTGCATGTGTTCAGCGGCTTCCACCGTGGCTCCGGCTTCCTTCGGCGCCACCGGTTCCCATACTTCGGCGGCGTAGCGCAGCCGCTTAGCGTCCTTGCGGGCCTCGTGCATGGCCTCGGCGTATTCGTCGCCGTCCAGGTCCCGGGCCTCACGGACCCTGCGGTGCAGCCGTTTCCGGTCCCGGCGGATCATCCGTGCGGCCGCCGGGCCTGCAGGGTCCGCCGCCGTCGTTGTCCATACCGGTTCCGCCAACAGGGTTTCCAGCCGGTCCAGCGCGGAGAAGTACCGTCCGGACCCCAGGGCCTCACGGATGCGTCCGTAGGCCTGGCGGTAGTCATGGAGCAGTTCCTCGTCGATCCGTGCCGCGACCGGCCCCATGACCAGGTCGACGGGTTCGGCTTCCACCAGGTCCCGAAGCCGGTGCCGCATCACCTGCGCGTCCCGGGCTTCGCCCAGGACCCGGGCCAGCCACCGCAGCTCCCCGCGCAGTGAACGCGCCGGTTCCCGCTCGACGGCGGTGCGGTAGCTGGCCAGCGCGGAGCGGAGCCGGCGGGTGGCCACGCGCATTTTGTGCACCCCGTCCGGTTCTCCCCGGCGGACCCGCGGCTCGTGCCGCAGAAGCTCGGCGAACTGCTCACGCAGATAGCGCTGCAGCAGATCCCCGACCGGGCTGTCGGCGTCCAGCGCTTCCTCCGGTCCGACGGCGGGTTCCTTCCCTTCCGCCGGCTCCGCTTCCGCCGGATCCGCCCCGGCCTGCCGCAACAGCGCCTCGAGCTGGTCGGCCAGCACGGTGTCCGGCGCCGCAGCAATCCAGTTCCGGCGGATCCGGGGCACTGCTCCCGGTGCCGCACCGGCGTCGTGGACCTCAACCGTTTCATCGGCAACCCAGCCTGCCGCGCCGCCGCCGCTGTCCAGCAGCGGATACGTCGTCACCCGCGCTTCGGCGGTTTCCACCGGTTCGAGCGGTCTGCCCCGCAGCACCGCCTGGAATCCGTCCACCAGTTCCGGTGGCACATCAGCAGGATCCCCTGCCGCTGCGGTGCGTGCGTCCGCCTCCGATTCGCCGGGCAGGGCCGTGCGGACCCAGTGCGTCCCGTCCTCGTCGCTGATCCGGGACACCGCCAGCCCGTGCCGCCGCAGAGCGCTGTCCTCCGTGTCATACCGGGTCTCGGAGCGGTGCCCGGTGCGTGGTTGCCCTACCGCGGCCACTGCGGGGAGCTCGTGCAGCGGTGGAAGCATCAGCGCTTCGGCGGCGGAGAATCTCAGGGGGCTTTCGGTACCAGTTCCGGCAACCATGTGCGCCAGTATAGGTCGGCCGCGGCTGCTCCGGGGAGTCCCCCCGCACTACCGGCAGTGCGGGGCCGCAGGTAGCATCGCGGCATACGAAACTCGAAAGGGAGCGGATATCCAACCGGCTCGGAGGCCTTCGATGAACTCAATGCGGTACGTCAAACTCGGAAATTCCGGAGCCACGGTATCGGCCATCGGCCTGGGCTGCATGGCTTACGGCGACCCCGACCGCGGCACCCACCGGTGGACGCTGCGGGAGGAAAGCGCCAGGCCGCTGATCCGGCGCGCGGTGGAACTGGGGATCAACTTCTTCGATACTGCCAATGTGTATTCGGCCGGGCACAGCGAGCAAGTCCTGGGCGCCGCCGTCGCCGAATACTGCCGTCGCGACGAGGTGGTGCTGGCCACCAAGGTGCACGGCGAGATGGGGCCCGGTCCCAACGGATGGGGGTTGTCCCGCAAGCACATCCTCTGGCAGGTCGACGCCAGCCTCCGGCGGCTGGGCACCGACTACATCGACCTCTATCAGGTGCACCGCTGGGACGGGAGCACGCCGTTGGAAGAAACCCTGGCCACCCTGGATGAACTCGTGACCGCCGGCAAGGTGCGGTACCTGGGGGCATCCACCATGTATGCCTGGCAGTTCACCAAGGCGCTGTTCCTGCAGAAACAGCACGGCTGGGCGCAGTTCATCACCATGCAGGACCACTACAACCTCTTCTACCGCGAGGAAGAGCGGGAAATGCACCCGCTGTGCCGGGACCAGGGGATGGGGGTGCTCCCGTACTCCCCCCTGGCCCGCGGCCGCCTCGCCCGTCCTTGGGGAGCACGGACCGCGCGGCTGGACTTCGACGAACCCGGCAACCAGTTCTACGCCGGAAACGAAGAGGTTGACCGCCGGGTTGCCGACGCCGTGGGTGAAGTGGCCGCCGGCCGCGGGGTAAGCCGCGCCCGGGTGGCGCTGGCCTGGGTGCTGGGCAACCCGGCGGTCACGGCGCCGCTGGTCGGCGCCACGGATGCGGCACAGCTCGACGACGACGCAGCGGCCCTGGACCTGCAGCTCACCGACGAGGAGTTCCGCCGGCTGGAAGAGGACTATGTACCCCGCCCGGTGGCGGTTCTCTAGCCCTTGACGGACCCAGCGATCAGGAACCCGTCGGTGGAGGTAATGAAGGACAGCAGACCCACGATGGCCGGGATAGGCGTGGCCAGGCGCAGGATGATCGTGAAGAACACCTGGATGTGGCTGGCCCCGACACACGTCAGTGTAAGCGTGTGCACCCAATCCGTCCACCGACTTGCGCTGTGCCGTTGAAGTGGATCAGCTTGCTTACTGTTGCATGCCTCAAAAAACCCGGTATTGCGGTTCAAAAGGGGGCAAACGCGCGCTGCAGCGAAACGCAATGGAAGCGTTTGCATTTTTTGCCGGAACACACCCTAGGATGTGGGCATGCTCAGTTCTGTACTTCATGATTCTTCGGCCCTGGCCCTTGTACATCCCGCCCCTGCGGACCGTGAATGGTGGCGCTCTTCGGTGATCTACCAGATCTACCCCCGCTCGTTCCGGGACCTGAACGGTGATGGGATCGGAGACCTGCAGGGCATCACCGCAGAACTCGGAACACTGGCAGAACTGGACATCGACGCCGTCTGGCTGTCCCCCTTCTACCGGTCGCCCCAAAAAGACGCCGGCTACGACGTCGCCGACTACCGGTCCGTTGATCCCATGTTCGGCACCCTGGAGGATTTTGACGCCCTCGTCTCCGAAGCCGCCGGGCACGGCATCCGCGTCATCGTGGACCTGGTCCCCAACCACTGCTCCGACCAGCACACCCTCTTCCAAGCCGCCCTGGCCGCCGGCCCCGGCTCCCCCGACCGGGACCTGTTTATCTTCCGCAACGGCACCGGAGAGCACGGAAACAACCCGCCCAACAACTGGCAGTCCCACTTCGGCGGCCCCGCCTGGACCCGCATCACCGAACCCGACGGCACCCCCGGTCAGTGGTACCTGCACCTCTTTGACTCCTCCCAGCCGGATTTCAACTGGGACTCACCGGCAGTGCACGCGGAATTCGAGCAGACCCTGCGCTTCTGGCTGGATCGCGGCGTCGGCGGCTTCCGCGTGGACGTCGCCCACGCCCTGATCAAGAAATCCGGGCTGCCGGATTGGGGCGGCCGCGCCGACGGGTCCTCCTCCGAGGGCTACCCAGGGGCCGAGGCCCCCATGTTCGGACAGCCCGGCATCCATGACATTTACCGGTCCTGGCGGAAAATCCTGGACTCTTACGACGGAGACCGGGTGCTGTGCGCCGAAGCGACCATCGACCCGCTCGACCGGCTGACCGACTGGGTTCGGGCCGACGAAATGCACCAGACCTTCAACTTCGCCTACCTGCACCACCCCTGGCATGCCCCGGCAGTGCGCCACGTCATTGAATCCTCGCTGCGCGCCTTCGACAAGGTAGGCGCCCCTACCACCTGGGTGCTCTCCAACCACGACGTCGTCCGGCATGCCAGCCGGTTCGGCATCACCACCCATCAGGAACGGCCAGGCGACGGAATTGGATCATCGGATCCGCAGCCGGACTACGGCCTGGGCATCTCCAGGGCCCGCGCGGCAACCCTGCTGATGCTGGGCCTGCCCGGCGGCGTGTATCTGTATCAGGGCGAAGAACTGGGTTTGCCGGACCACACCACGCTGCCGGATGAATACCGCCAGGACCCCACCTTCCACCGCACGGAAGGCGCACGCCTGGGCCGGGACGGCTGCCGGGTGCCGCTGCCCTGGACGCCGGACGCCCCGGCACTGGGATTCAGCGACGCCGGCCAGGCCTGGCTGCCCCAGCCTGAGGGGTGGAACGCCCTGGCCCGCGGCGTCCAGCAGGCCGATCCCGATTCCACGCTCAACCTCTACCGGACCGCACTGGAACTGCGCCGCAGCCTGGACCTGGGCAACGGTTCGCTGGCCTGGTACCCCGGGTACGATCCGGAGTCCGTCCTGGCCTTCGTCAACGGCGGCACCGCGGCCCTGATGAACATGGGCAGCGACCCTGTGCCGCTGCCCGACGGAGAGCTGGTGGCGTGCAGCATCAACGGCGCCGTCATGGACGGTGACCTGCTGCCCAACCACAGCGCCTGGGTTCGGCTAAGCTAGCCAACCGCACCCGCAATCGCTCCGGAGGAACACCCGTGCCAGGAATCAAAGACGTCGCAGCCCACGCCGGCGTCTCCGCAGCCACGGTGTCCCGCGCGCTCAGCGGCAACGGTGCGGTCTCCGCAAGCACCCGCCGGAGGGTGCTTGCGGCAGCGGAGGAGCTGGGCTTCGTCATCTCCTACAACGCTTCCTCCCTTGCCTCGGGCCGGACGCGGAATGTGGGAGTGGTGTTGCCCGGTGTGGGGCGCTGGTACTTTGCCAAGGTGCTGGAGGGCGCGGCGTCGGCCCTGATTGAGGCGGGCTACGACCTGACGCTGTACAACACCGGGGACGGCCCGGGGCACCGGGAAAGCGTGCTCAAGGAGATGCTGCGGCGAAAACGGCTGGACGCGGTAATCACCGTTGCCCTGCGGCTCACCGATGAAGAGCTGGCCCAGCTGCGGGCGGTGGACAAGCCCATTGTGGCCATTGGCGGTCCGCTCCCGGGCACCGCGGCCATCCGTGTGGACGAGGTTGGCATTTCGGCCCTGGCCACCGGGCACCTGATTTCCCTTGGACACACGAGGATTGCCCATATCGGCGGCGGTGAGGAACTGGAGCGGGACTTCCAGCTTGGCGGAACCCGGCGCACCGGGTACGAAGGAGCCATGCGCGATGCCGGCCTCACGCCCGAGCCGGGCTGGGTGGCCAGCGCTGAATTCTCTGTGGCCGGTGGTTTCCGGGCCGCCAAAGCCCTGCTGGCCCGGCCAGACGTCCGCCCAACAGCAATTTTCTGCGCCGCTGACGAGATTGCCGTCGGCGCCATCCTGGCCGCCCGGGACCTGGGGCTTCGGGTGCCGGAAGACCTCTCCGTGATTGGGATTGACGGCCACGACATGGGCGAAGTCTTCGGTCTGACCACCATCTCGCAGAGCCCCGAGGGGCAGGGGGCTGCTGCTGTGGCCGCCGTCCTGGCGCTGATGCGCAACGAGCCGGTGGACGATTTCGGGTTTTTCCCCACCGAGTTCGTGGTCCGTTCCAGCACAGCTGTTCCCGGCAGGTTGCGCGCCTGAACGATCCGGCGGACGCGTGTCACATTGGTTATTGCGCCACGCCCGTTATTGCAGAGATCCCGCGGGGACGGCCATGCTTAGGTTGAGATTGGTCCACTGCCTCCTTTTCCCGCGCCCTGTTACAGAAAGACGTCTGGATACGCATGCTGTCTTTGGTCTTATGGCTCATCCAGCTGGTGTTGGCACTGCTTTTTGCCGGGGTCGGATTCATGAAGCTGTCCCAGCGGCATGCCCGGCTTGTGGACAATCTTCGCTGGCCGGAGGACTTTCCCGCCGGCACCGTGAAGCTCATTGGGCTCCTCGAGGTTCTGGGCGCCGCCGGGTTGGTGCTGCCGGAGGCAACCGGGTGGCTGCCTGTGCTGACCCCCGTTGCTGCGTCCTGCCTGGCGCTGATGATGGCATTGGCCATAGTGGTCCATGTCCGCCGCGGAGAGCGTAACCGCATTGCCTTGGCGGCCATCCTGATGGCCCTCTCGCTGGTGGTTGCACTGGGCAGGTTCGGTGCCTTCTCCGCCCTGGGCATGTAGGAGCCTCGAGTGGCTGCCGCTTCCAAACAACCCGAAAATCCGCCCCTTGCCCGCGTGGTGGCGGACCTCTACGCGCTCCTGCCCTCCGAGTTCACCGCCGCCCGCAACGCCCGCGCCGCCGATGCCGGACGGAACGGAGACAAGGACCTGGCCAAACGCATCAAGGCCCTGCCCAAACCGTCCACCGCAGCCTGGCTCGTGAACCTGCTGGCGGACCGGAAGCAGGATGACCTCGCGGCGGTGCTTGACCTCGGTGCTGCCCTGCGGGAAGCGCAGGAGGACCTGGACCAGAAGCAGCTGCGCCGGCTGAGCACCGAACGCCAGCGGCTGCTGCGTGCCATCGTCCGATCGGCCCGGGACCTGGCCGCGGACCTGGGCCATCCCGTCAGCGAGGCCCTCGCCGGCGAGGCGGAGCAGACCCTTTGGGCCGCAATGACTGATTCAGCGGCCGCCGACGCCGTTGCCAGCGGACAGCTGGTCCGCTCCCTTGCTGCCAGCGGCTGGGAAGAAGTGGACCTCGACGGCGCAGTAGCGGATCCGGACTCGGTGCGGCCCGCCCGGAGCGGGTCCGGGGACCGTACCGCAGCCACCAGCGGGACAGCTCCAAGCCCGGCGAAGGGCGCCGGGAAAGATTCTGCCGCCGACAGCCGCCGCCGGGCCGCGGCCGAACGGTTGGTCCGGAAGCTGCAGTCCGAACTGCAGGACGCCGAAGGCGACGAACGGACAGCGCAGGAGGCGTTCGACACCGCCCAGCAGGAAGTAGATGAAGCAGCCGGCCGCCGCGACCGGCTGACGGATGAAATCGATGACCTGCGCGAACGGATCCGGGAGCTCGAACGGGAGGTCTCGGCAGCAGACCGGCAGGCCGGGCGGCTGGAACGCGAACGGGACACTGCCCGGCGGGCGGCCCGCTCTGCCCGCCGCTCCGTGGAAAAAGCCCGCCAGAAGCTCGCCGATGCCCGGGACGCAGCCGACGCCGGGAAATAGGTACGGAGAATGAAGGCGCCCTACGGGACCGGCCGGAGCATGCCGAACCGGCTGCGAATCCGGGCCAGGTCGGTGGGATGGCCCGTCCCGGGGAACACGCCGTCGTAATCCGGCAGGCCGATCACATCCAGCCGGCACCCGGCGTCGTACAGCACGTCCACCACATTGCCGAAGCGCTGCCAGCCGTAGGGGCTGGAACCGCCGGTTTCCGGCACGCCGCAAATCACCCAGTGCCGCCGGGTGGAGGCGAGCTGCAGATAATCCGAGGTGGCGGACTGGGCGTGGCAGAGGTCCTCGAAGTCGAACCAAAGCTGCGTCCCGTCATCGCGCAGGGCCTGCAGCGTCCGGGTACCCGGGGTAAGCTGCGCCGCTTCCTCCGGCCCCGGCAGTGACAGCCCGGCGCGGGCCAGCAGGGCCGGAGCGCACCGGCGCAGGTGATGCCCCGCGGCGAAGCCGTTGGTGTTCCGGGCGGTTGTTCCGGCGGTAGGCACGGTCCGGTAATCCACACCTGCATCCAGCGCCACTACCTGAATATTCCCGGTGATCAGTGCGATTCCCGGTTCAAAGAGGTGATGGAACATCGGATCGGGCAGCAGCTCGGCAGGGGCGTAGTTGGACGTGGCCACCAGGACTATCCCCCGATCCAGCACCATGCGCAGCATCCGGGTGATGAAGGCGGCATCGGCCGGATCATTGACGTGGAACTCGTCGAAGCACAGCAGACGCACGGTGCCCAGCATCTGGTCCAGTGCAGCGGCGAACGCTGACTCGCGCCGGTAGCCCGGGTTGCCGTAGCCGGCGAAGACGCGGGCGTGCAGTTCGCGGAAGAAATCGTGGAAGTGCAGGCGGCGTTTGGCCTGGATGTCCACCGACTCGAACAGGGTGTCCAGCAGCCACGTCTTGCCCCGGCCCGGCGGCCCCCACAGATAGACGGAGGCGTTCCCGGCGGCCGGTTCGGGCGAACGCGCTGCAGCGGCGGCGCTCACGAGGGCGGGCAGGGCGGCCAGCTGTCCCCGGTCCAGGTCCATGCCCTGCATGCCGGCGGCCCGGCGGAATTCTTCAGCGGCATTGTCAGCCTGGACGGTACACATGCTTCCGTTCTACCCAACCGGCAGTCCGGCACAAAATGCGTACCGGCTGTCCGGCCGGCTGCGCGCGGCATAACCGGGCCGCCTAACAAGGCTGCAAACCGGCACAAACCGGCACAAATAGGTGCAGGAAATTCGGCCTAATTATTCCAACCGGGCGGTGGTACGGTCGGAGTCCGGCACGGAACGAATAACCATTGCTGCAAGCGGACTAGCCCCGCTATGGAGGAATCATGACCGACCATGTTGCCAATGTCCAAGACTGCTCCGTCACCAACTGCGACTTCAACCATGAGGGCTGTACGGCTTATGCCATCACCGTGGGCGGATCGCGGGAGCATGCCAGCTGCTCCACTTTCATTGATACCTCGGCCACCGGCGGCCTGCCCAAGGTCCTGGCCCAGGTGGGCGCCTGCCAGCGCAACGAGTGCAGGTTCAACGACCACTTGATGTGCGACGCCCACGACGTACGGGTAGGGCCGGGCGCCGAACTGGCGGACTGCCTGACCTACCAGCCTCGGTAACCGATGCCCTCAGTTCTTCTCGCCTCCAACGTTGAGCTGCCCGAGCCCTGGCCCGGCGGTTTCGCCCCGGCCGTGGCCGCTCTGGCCGGCGGCGGAAAGGTGCAGCGGCGGTTTGGCGTGGCCGCCGGGAACCGGGTTCCGGTTCCCGCGGGGACCGAGGTCTGGCTGCTGCAGCGCGGCAGCGACCTGCGCGGCCCGCGCGGGTTGGTTGGCCACGGCACCGTGCCCGGCCCCCTTGCTTCCGGGGGCACCACCCTTGAGGTGGATTTCGATCTCTTGCTCCCCTTGGGCGAGCAGTTGCCCATCGCCCTCCTCCTTCAGCGGATGCCCGGGCTGCCTTGGGCTGGACGGGCCGGCCTGAGCGCACTTCCCGACGCCGCGGTTCCGGCCCTGCGGCGCATCTGGTCCGAATTCATCGGCCCCCAGCCGGACCCGGTGGTTCCCGGCCCGGGGTCCGTTGGCGGCCAGTGGCTGCGGCAGCAGCACGTGAACCGGTTTGAGCAGGACGCCGAGGCGCGGCGGGTGTGCCTGGCTTTCCACGGTGATGCCTGCGCTGCCTGCGGACTGGACCCCGCCAGCCGGTACGGCGCAGCAGGTGCCGGCGTGATTCAGGTGCACCTCCTGGTTCCGGGTCCGGATCTCGCCGAGGACTACCGCCTGGATCCGGTGAGCGATCTGGTGCCGCTGTGCCCCACCTGCCACGCCGTGGCCCACACCCGGGTGCCGGACCCGTTGACCCCGGCCGAAGTGCGCGGACTGCTAGCTGCTTCAGGAAAAGACGCAGGGACCGGCCCGGGAACCGCCGTCGTCGGCCGCGTTGTCAGTGCACGCCAGCTGCAGGCGCAGGAAGACGCTGACCGGCTGCGGGGATTTCGCTAGACTCGAAGATCCATGAGCATTCCAGCGAGCACCTCCAAATCCGTCCGCGTGGACGCCTGGCTGTGGGCCGTGCGTGCCTACAAAACGCGGTCCGCGGCCACTGCCGCCTGCCGTGCCGGGCACGTCCGGCTGAACGGCAACCCGGCCAAGGCCGCGCAGCCGGTACAGCCCGGCGACACCATCCGTGTGCGCCAGCCCGGTTTCGAACGGATCCTGGAAGTACGCCAGCTGATCAGCAAACGCGTGGGCGCCGAGGCGGCGTCGCACTGCTTCACCGACCACACGCCGGCCCGTCCAGCAGCCCCCGCGCTCGGCATTCCGGTGCGGGACCGGGGCGCCGGCCGGCCCACCAAAAAGGACCGCCGCGAACTGAACCGGCTGCGCGGCGGCAGCTAACCTGCTGCGGCGGTGTCACAGCTCACAGCGGGGGCAGCCGCACACGAGCATTTGCGTGCCTAAGATGGTGCCAACTGTTCTCCGGGACGCTGCCGGCACCGTTGCGGACCACATCCAGCAGAAGGAACCCAGGTATGCCGCAAGCACCAACTCCTCCCCCGTCCCGGCTTGCGAACCTGCGCGATTTGGGTGGCATCGCGGTAGCGGGCGGACAGGTCCGGCCCGGCTTGGTCCTGCGCGCCGACGACGTCGCCACCACCACGCCGGAGCAGGTCGCCGAGCTGGTGGAGGCAGGCCTGCGCACCGTCATCGATCTCCGCTCCCCCGAGGAAGCACAGCGGACCGGGCGCGGTCCGTCCGCCAATCACGGTGTGGAGTATCTGGCCCTGCCCCTGACTGATGCCATGGGTGCTCCGACCGAGCGGGCCAGAGACCTCCTGGCCTCCGTCCGCACCCCTGAGCATGTGGGCCGCTGGTACGCGAAGATCTTCACCGCCCAGAAGGAAAGCCTGGTGCGCGGACTCGAAGCCGTGGCCGATTCCCCGGGCGCCGTGCTTTTCCATTGTGCTGCCGGCAAAGACCGCACCGGCCTGTTCGCCGCGGCGCTGCTTTCAGCGCTGGGAGCGGATCCGGAGGCCATTACCCAGGACTACGCCAAGACGCAGGAACGGTTGCCTGAGGTATACCGGCGGATGGGGTTGAAAGACCTCAGCGGCGGCCTGGATATTCCGATGGACCACCCGGTGCTTGCCGCGCATCCCGCAGCTATGCGGGCCATGCTGGACACGCTGGCCGGACGGGCCGGTGCTGCAGCCGGGGCTGGCGGGGCCGGTGGCGCCGACGGGGCCGGTGGCGCCGGCGGGGCCGGGGCGATGGCGGTGCTGCGTGCCGGCGGACTGACCTCGGAGTTGGTGGGCAAACTTCGCAGCCGGCTGGTGCAGCCGGTGCCGGCCCAGGTGTAGGGGGCCTTCCGGTGTCCGCCCGCCCGCAGCGCATTGCCTCTGCCCCCGGGAGGGTCAGCACGGGCCCCAAACGGCCTGCTGCCCTGTTGCTGCTGGCCACGCTCGCAGCGGTGCTGTGGGCCAACGGAGTATGGGTGAGCCCATCATTGGCCGGCTCCTACGAGAAGTTCTGGGCGGCTACCGTAGAGGTGCGCGCCGGCGGAATGGACCTCGAACTGACCCTGCGCGAACTGGTCAACGATGTTTTGATGGCCGTTTTCTTTTTCGTCGTCGGGTTGGAGGTGCGCCGGGAATTTGCCCTGGGAGAACTGACCAACCGGTCCCGGGCCGTGGTCCCGGTGGTGGCCGCGGCCGCGGGTTTGGCGGTACCGGCAGTGATTTTCCTGCTCTTAACCATGGGGACGGACAACGCCGGAGCTTGGGGTGTGGTCATTTCCACGGACACTGCCTTCCTGCTGGGCGCCCTGGCCATAGTGGGCCCCAAAGTTCCCGGCCGGCTGCGGATCTTCCTGCTGACCCTGGCGGTGGTGGACGACGTCGCCGCCCTGAGCGTCATCGCTGTGGTCTACACCGATCACTTGAATCCCCTGGCCCTGATCCTGGCCTTCGCCGGATTGGTCGCCGTCTTCTGCACCCGGTACCTGTCCCGGGGCCGCGGTCCCGCCTATGCCGTCCTGGCGGTACTTACCTGGCTGGCCTTCTACGCTTCGGGCGTGCACCCGACCCTCGCCGGCGTCGGCATCGCCCTGCTGGTTCCGGTGTTCGCACCCGGCCGGCACCAGGTGGAACACGCATTGGACCTCGCCCGCGTTTTCCGCCAGTCGCCCAACTCCGGCTATGCCCGTGCTGCCGCGTCCAGCCTGCGGGAATCGATTTCCATTAATGAGCGTCTGCACAGCGCATACACCCCCTATGTGGACTATGCGATTCTTCCGCTTTTCGCCCTTGCCAACGCGGGGGTCCGGCTGGACGGGCAGTCCCTGCTGCGGGCAGCGCAGTCGCCGCTGGCGTGGGGCATTGTGTGCGGCCTGGTGCTGGGGAAGTTTATTGGCATTTTCGGGGCCTCGGCGGTACTGAAGCGGCTGCGGATTGGGGAATTCGGTCCTGGCCTGACTCTGGGTCGGATTGCCGGCGGGGCAGCGCTTTCCGGCATCGGCTTCACCATTGCCCTGTTCATCATCGGGCTGGCCATCCCCGATCCCGGCGTGCAGAACGAGGCACGCGTCGCTGTCCTGGCCGCGTCCGTCCTCGCTTTCGCCGCAGGGGCGGCGGTCTTCGGAGTCCTGGAGCGGCGGCGTCCCGCGGTTCCGCCGGGACAGGTCTTGGCGCGTCCGGTGAATCCGTCCCGGGACCATGTGGTGGGCCCGCCGGACGCCCCGCTTACGCTGGTGGAGTACGGGGACTATGAATGCCCGTTCTGCAGCAAGGCCACCGGCACCATCATGGAAGTACGGGAGCACTTCGGACCCCAGCTGCGCTACGTGTGGCGGCATTTCCCGCTCTCCCGCGTCCATCCGAATGCCGTGGCAGCTGCGGAAGCGGCCGAGGCAGCCGCTCTGCAGGGACAATTCCGTTCCTACAGCTCCTACCTCTTTGAGCACCAGGATGACCTGCTGCCCGAAGACCTGCTGCGCGCTGCGGAAGAGGTGGGACTCGACATGGAACGCTTCGAGGCGGACCAGCGCTCCGCCGAGGTCAGCAACCGGGTTTTGGATGATGCCCTCGACGCCGAGTCCATGGACCTGAACGGCACACCCACGTTTTTTGTCGGCACCCGCCGGCATCACGGGCCCTATGACGCCGCCACCCTCATTGCGGCATTGGAAGCGTCCCGGCCTTCCCCGTCCTGACCCGGCGCAGCCGGCTAGCCCCGGCGCAGCCGGCAAGCCCCGGTGCTGCCAGTCAGACCCGGTGCAGTCGGTCAGCCGGGTAGGCTCTGTAGCCATGGAAAAGAAGATTTTGGTCACCGGAGCGGGTCGGGGCATCGGCGCCGCAATCGCAGCGGCCCTCGCGGAGGCCGGCTGCACAGTTGCGCTGCATACGGGTCACGACGGCGAGGCGGCCCGCCGGGTGGCTGCCGCCCTTCCCGGGACCGGGCACGCCGTCGTCGTCAGCGATCTGTCCTCGCCGGAGGAATGCGAACGCGTTTTCGCTGAAGCAGTGGGGACCCTGGGCGGGTTGGATGTGCTGGTCAACAATGCCGGGGTGTTCCGGGCGCAGCCGGTGACGTCCGGGTCCTATACCGACTGGCAGCAGGCCTGGCGGCAAACCCTGGACGTGAACCTGGTAGCACCGGCGAACCTGTGCAGGCTGATGGCCGACCACCTGATGTCCCGTCCGCAGGGGCCCGACGGCGGCCGGCTGGTCAATGTGGGCTCGCGCGGGGCGTTCCGCGGGGAACCCGAGAATCCCGCCTATGCGGCCAGCAAGGCCGGACTGCACGCGCTCACCCAGTCCCTGGCCCTGTCCCTGGCTCCGCACGGCGTCTTCGCCGCCGCCGTCGCTCCGGGTTTTGTGGATACCCGGATGGGCCGGCCCGCTTTGGAGGGAGAGAGCGGTGTGGCGATCCGGGCGCAGAGTCCGTTCAACCGCGTGGCCGAGCCGGAGGAAGTCGCGGCCACCGTGGCGTGGCTGGCGACCGAGGCGCCGGTGTGGACCAGTGGCACCATCATCGATGTGAACGGTGCGTCCTACCTGCGGTGACCGGTGGGGGGTCTCTGGGGCGTATTGAGTGGCGCCTTCCGGGGTGCCTTCCGGGGTGCCTTCCGGGGTGCCTTCCGGGGTGCCTTCCGGGGTGCCTTCCGGGGTGCCTTCCGGGGTGCCTTCCGGGGTGCCTTCCGGACCTAGGTAGTCGCATTCGAAAGTCGGGTATTTGTACTTTTCCGAGGAGTCGTTTTGGCCCTGTTTTGGGCCCGGAAATGTCAGTGCCTAGTGAAATTCTTGAGGCATGGATCAGCTCGGGAACACCGAAGGGATAACCGACGAGCCAGGGACTGCACGCCGGAGCGCCGAGGGGTGGGCTGGTACCAAGGACGCGTCGGACACGGATCGCACATTAGCGGTGTTTCGGGCGGACCCGGGTGCCGGCACTGCCGCCGACGGCGGGCGTGCCTGCGGAACCGCGGGCGCAGCGGGCCCCGGCACCGGTGACAGTGCCGCAGATCCGTCCGTTTGCTCAGGTTTTCCGGATGGTTTCAGTGGAACCCTGGCGCTGGCGAACCTCGAATCCTTCGACAACCAGGCAACCGGTGAAGTCCTGGTCCGGGTCGCACACCTGATCGCGTGGGCGGAGGCGCAGCGGGCCCGGTTGCTGAACCGGATGGAAACCATTTTCCGGGAGGATTGCGCCAGTGCGACCGGCCGGGTGGAACCCGGGATGGCTTTCACCCTTGCCGCAGCGGAGTGTGCCACCCTCCTGCAGATACCGCACGGCACCGCCCAGCGGCTGATGTTCGAAGCCGGCCTCCTATCTGGCGCCCATACGGCCACGCTGGAGGCACTGCAGGACGGGAGCCTCAGCTACGGGCATGCCCAGGTGGTGCTGGACCAGTGTGAGAGTGTTCCTGCCGCCGAGCTGCCGGATTTTGAAGCTGCTCTTCTGAAGGCGGCACAAGGTCAGACCCGGTCCCAGTTCTCCGCCAAGGCCCGCCGGCTGCGGGAGAAGAAGTACCCGCAAACCCTTGAGGTCCGGCACCTCACTGCGTTCGAGAAGCGCCGAGTCTCCCTGGACCGGGAAGAAGACGGGATGTCCTGCCTGTCGGCGTATCTTCGTGCGGCGGAAGCACAACAGATCTACACCGCGCTGAGCACTGCGGCCCGCGGCGAACAGTCTGATGGGGATTCCCGGACCACGGACCAGCTGCGCTCGGACATTCTGGCCCAGTTGCTTATGGGCGGTCTTGGTTCTGCCCGGTTCGATGACGGGAGTGCACGCCGCAGAACGCGCACGGGACCTGACGGTGGTGGTTCCGGTGACGGTGGTAGTGCTGCTGGCCGCGCAGCAGGCAGCGGGCCGGAGAAAGCCCTCGCTGACGAGGACGCCGATAAATCCAGTGTCGACAAATCAGGCATCCTGCCCAGGGCGGAAATCATGGTCCTGATCAACTCCGAAACCCTGTTCGGCGCCAACGAAGACCCAGCCGAACTGCACGGCTACGGGCCCATCAGTGCCGAAGCAGCCCGCCGGCTCGCCCGCAACGCGACCCACTGGACCGGCCTCGTCCAGGACCCGGACACCGGGGAAATTCTGAGCGTGGGCAGGCGGCGGAAGGTCCCGGCCGGGCTGGCCCGTTGGTTGCGTGCCCGGGATGGGACCTGCCGGTTCCCGGGATGCCGGGTCAGCACTGCGGTCTCGGAAATTGACCACACTACGGATTGGGCGGCCGGAGGTCCCACCGACCACGGCAACCTGTCCCATCTGTGCCGGCGGCACCACCGGTTCAAAACACTGGGATTCTGGAAGGCCCGGCAACCGGAACCGGGCGTGATGGAGTGGACCTCACCGAGCGGACGGGTCTACCGAACCGAACCGTTTCTGGAACTGGCGCCACCACGCCCTGTACCGGACCGCTTAGGGGAAACAGTTCCGCCGTTCTGAGCAGAGCACCGTCAGCGAGCGCCGCAGTGGGATGTAATTTGCGAGCCGGCCCGGCTCCCCCCAGCAAAGCTCGCCGCCAAAACCCCAGCCAAAATCCCCAGCCAAAACTCCCTAGGCCTGCGGCGGCTGTCCGTTGCTGGCGGTCGTGCCGCCATCCACGGGAAGGATCGCCCCAGTGATGAAGCGAGCGGCATCGGAGGCCAGGAACAGGATCGCGTCGGCCACTTCATCGGGCTGCCCGATGCGGCCCAGGGCAATCCGTTCCGCGAACTTGGCCTTCTGCTCCTCGTCGTCCTTCTTGTCCTCCACCAGATCGGTCCAGATCAGCCCTGGAGCCACGGCATTCACGCGTACCCCGTCCTTGCCGTGGTCCAGTGCCACTGCGCGGGTGAAGTTGGTGACCCCGCCCTTCGCAGCGTTGTAGGCGCTCATGTTCCAGTCCGCGGCCATACCGGAAACGGATGACGTGTTCACAATGCAGCCGCGGCTTTCGATCAGGTGAGGCATGGCCGCCTTGGTGCCGTAGAACACTCCGGAAAGGTCGGTGTCCAGCACCCGGTGCCACTCCTCGACCTCGGTCTCCTCCACCGGCCCCTGGGAGAGCGTACCGGCGTTGTTCACAAGGATGTCCAGGTGCCCGTGCGCGGCGACGGTGTCTTCAACCAGCTTGCGGACATCGTCCCAGTTGCCCGAATCGGCGACGACGGCGGTGGCCCGGCCGCCCGGCAGATCGGCCAGGGTTTCATTGATTTTTTCGGCGACTGTGTCGGTCATGACCACGGTGGCTCCTTCGGCGGCGAACCCGCGGGCCGTAGCCTCGCCAATGCCCGATCCGGCGCCGGTGACGATTACGACCTTGCCCTCAAAACGGTTGTCCATGTGCAAAGCCTTCCTCTCAATAAGCAGGTGCCAGCGGTAGTGCCAGTCCTTACGAACCTATCACCGGGCCTTTTGGGCCGTCTCCAGTTCGTCGTCCACATAGACCGGTGCAGCGGCCCGAATGCCCGCACCTACCATCACCACGGCTGAGCCCAGCACGATCGCCAAGGGCAGGGTCCAACTGCCCGAAACATCGTGCAGCGTGCCGATGGCGAACGGCCCCAAAGCGGCCAGGAGGTACCCCACGGGCTGGATGAAGCCCGAAAGCCGGGCGGTGGTGCGAGGCTCCCGCGAACGGGCAGTGATCAGGGCCAGGGCGGTCGGGAAGGCAAACCCGGCCAGCCCCAGGCACAGCGCCCACAGCCAGGGCAGGGTGGCCGGTGCCAGCAGCAGTCCCGTGTACCCGGCCAGCATTAGAACGCCCAGGCCCGCAATGTAGAACCGCAGCCGGGAGGAGCGGGCCACGAGCGCCGGCATGATCAGCCCGCCGGGAATGCCGAGTGCTGCGATGATGGCCGCCATCAACCCCGCCTGCCCCTGCTCGAGGCCCGCATCGCGGTAAATCTGCGCCGCCCAGCCGAATTGCACGTAGGCGTGCATGGACTGCACCCCGAAGAAAATGCTCAGCGCGACGGCGGTGCGGGAGGAACGCATCTTCATTTCCCTGCGTTGCCGCTGTTCTCCCGCCACCACGTCGCGGCCGGTTTTAACCGCGACAAGGGTCCACGGGACAAAGGCCACCAGGGCCGCTGCACCCCAGATACCCAGGCTCAGCCGCCAGCCGTTGGGATCCCCTCCGGCCAGCACCCCGCCGAGCAGCAGCGGCAGGGTTGCTCCCAAAGCCAGGGTGGTTCCGTAGATCGAGTTCATCAGGGCCAGCCGCGCCCCTCCGTGGCGCTTGATGAACGCCGGAACCAGGATGTTGCCCACCGCCATGCCGGCGAAAGCCAGCACCGTCAGCAGCAGGAACAGGGCAGCGGAATTCACCAGGGACCGGAGCAGCAGCCCGGCAGCGATGGCGGCCAGAGCAAGGAGGATGGACCCGTTGATGCCTGCTTTGCGGGAAATCGCGACTGCGAGCGCCCCGACTACGGCGAAGGTCAACCCGGGCAGCGCAGTAAGCACTCCCGCTGCGGTGGCACCGATCCCCAGCCCGGCCTGCAGCTCTGCCAGCACCGGCCCCACGGACGAAGCACCGGGCCGCAGGTTCACCGCCACCAGGATGACGGCCAGCGCTGTCAGCAAGAGGGGAAGGGAAGGCCGGGTTCCGTGTCCTGCAGGCGTCTTCCGCGTCTGGCTCATTCGAAACTCTCTACCACGCCCTAGGGGCGCGGTGCGGGTTCGTCCGCGGCGATTACAACAAAAGCCGTGGCGGTGTCGGGGGCGATTTCGGTCATTCCGGCGTCGACAATCAGCGGACCGGTTCCGTCGCTTCCGGCCAGTGCAGCGAACCGTTCCCCTGCAGTGAAGCGGACGCCGGCGGGCTCGCCGGCCTCATGCCAGGCCAGTTGCTCGGCGAACGGCAGCTGCAGGAACCAGGACAGCAGGGCGTGGGCGGCCTGGGCTGAAGCCTTCCCCGTGGACATCTCAAGGTCCGCGTTGAGGACGATCACCGGCGCGGACCGCGGCCAGGGCGCCGGTTCGTCGTCGGGCAGCTGTGTGCCCGAGACCTGCAGCTTGGCCAGGTCCTTGGGCATCTGTTCGTAAGTGACCGGTTCAAAGGCAATGGACTGCGCCCGGCCCACGGTGACAGCGCCCGACGGCGCGGCAGCGGCCAAGCGGGCAAAGGTGGTGGGATTGGCACGGCGCACGGTTTTCGTGAACCGGCCGTAGAGCCAGTTTTCCCAGGCCTCGCTGTCCCCGGTGGCGGCGTAGGCGCGAACGCTGGCGACAGCGGCTGCCGCCACGGCGTCACGGTGCGCTGCGGGGTCGGTTTTGTCCACAAGCAGGACAATGGGCTGGACTTTGTCGAACGGCTGCATAACTCCAGTTTTCCATGACCGCCGGCGGGGAGGCGGACAACCGGGTTGCAGCGCTGCATTCCGGGGAAACGGACGGATCTGGGGATACTGGTTCCATGAGCATTGACGACAAAGCCCGCACTGAGTGGCTCCGCTTCTGCGAACGGCGCAATGCGTCCCTGGCAGAGGAGCACGGATGGCTCAGCCTGTCCGGTTTTTATTGGCTGCCGGAGCACCCCGCCAAGATCGAGGGCCTGCCCGGGCTCTGGTCCGGGTCCGACGACGGCGCGGTGCTGGCGGCCGCTGCCGCTGACGGCCTGCGGGTGCTGGCCTCTGGTGAACCGGCACAGGGCCGGCTGACGACGTCGTTGGCGGACGAGGAATCACTGAACTGGGTCGGGTTCCGGGCCGGAAGCGGCGGGCAGGTTGTGCTGGAACTTGCCCGCAGGGCCGGGCGGTATGCGCTGCGTCCCCGTGACGCTGCCTCGCCCGTGCGGACGTCTTTTGGCGGCGTGCCCGTCTACGAATACGCGCCGGAGTGGGTTCTTTCCGGCCGGTTCGAACCGTACCGCCAGCCCGCGGAAGTGCCCATCCGGACGGCCCATCCGGAAGTTCCGGGGGTACAGCGTTCCGTGGGCGAGGTTCTCTTGTTCCTGCCAGGGGATGCAGCCGAACACCGGTTGCAGGTCAGCGCCGCCGGTCCGGGCACCCTCAACCTGACCTTCCACGACAAGACCAACGGCAGATCAACGGCCGGGTGGCGCAGCCTGACGTTCCCCGCCCCTGCACCCGGCGCTGAAGCCGGAACCGGAACCGGGGCAGGCACAGCGACGGGAGGCACCGTAGTCCTGGACTTCAACTTCGCCGTGAACTATCCCAGCGCCTTCACTGAATTCGGCACCTGCCCCATGCCCGTCGACGGCAACCGGATTGGTGCAGCCGTGGAAGCCGGCGAGAAGCGCCCGGACGCCGTCTAACCTGCCTCTGGTGGTTGCAGGGCCCAAAGTGGGCACCACCCCTGCCCCTGTCTCCGCTGCGGCGGTAGCGTTGGCCGCATGAGCGATCGTCAGCCCCAGCGGCACAGCTCCGAGAAGGCCCCCGCCGGCTCTGCTCCGGCGGCGAAACGCGGCGCCGAAAAGGCCACTGCTGCTGACCGCGACGCGGAGAAACAGTGGCAGGTCATGGAACGGGACGGCGGGCTGTTTACCGTCTCGCAGATAGCCCAGCGGCTGGGGTTCGGCGGCGGACAGAACGCCATGGCGCGCCAGCTCACCGGCAAGGGCCGGATACTGGCCGTCCAGCGCGGCGGGCATTTCCTGTATCCGGGGTTCCAGTTCGAGCCTGCCGGCGGGCGGGTCATCCCTGCAGTCAAGGATGTCATCCGGATGGGACGCTACGCCGGCTGGCCGGACGAGCAGATTGCCCTGTGGTTTTATACCCCCAACCGGCAGCTGTCCGGCAAACGCCCTGTCGACGTGCGGGAGAACGAGGAACAGCTGCTGAGGGTGGCGGAAGAGAACATCTCAAAGTAGAACCCCGGTGTCAGGCCCGGCGGAAACGCAGTGTGACCAGTTCAAAGGGCCGCAGCCGCAGCACCGGTCCGGCAGCTCCGGAGACCGCCCCGGATACCTCCCCGGATACCTCCCCGCCCAGCACATCCGATTCGACCGTACGTTCCAGCAGGTCGGTGGCCTCGACCGCCGTGTATGGGAAGTCAGTGCGCAGCTGGGCCCCCGCCCGGCTGCCGTGCGCTTCGTAGAGCCGCACCACCACGTCCCCGCTGCGGTCCTCGGCCAGCTTCACCGTTTCCACCACCACCGCAGGACTGCTGACCCTGATCAGCGGTGCCAGGTGGGTCCGGGCCGTTCCGGTCACGGTGCGCAGCGGCAGGTTCAGCCTGTAGCCCTCCGCCACGGCATCAGGAATCCCGGAGGCGGGCCGAAGCGAATACCGGAACCGGTGCAACCCCTGGTCGGTGTCCGGATCCGGAAACAGCGGTGCCCGGAGCAGGGACACCCGCACCATGGTGCAGGGCCGCCCGTCCACCACCTCGCGGAAAGTGTCATGTCCATAGGTTGAATCGTTGGCCACGACGACGCCGAAGCCCGGCTCGCCCACATGGATCCACCGGTGCGCCACGGTTTCAAACCGGGCCGCATCCCAGGAGGTGTTGGCATGGGTGGGCCGGAAGATATGGCCGAACTGGATTTCCGACGCCGCCCGGTCGGCATGCACGTCCAGCGGGAAGGCCAGCTTGAGCAGTTTTTGCCGCTCGTGCCAGTCCACCTCCAGGTCCAGGTCCACCGCTGAACCGTCCGGGCTCAGCGACACCCGCTCGGTGATCCGGGAGTGCCCGAAGGAACGTTCAATCCGCAGCACCCGTCCGCCTGCTTCCGGCACCATGGCCTCGGGCTGCATCAGATCCGTACTGCTGAAGCGGTAGTGCGCGTCCAAGTCCCAGGCATCCCATTGGTTGGGAGTGTCGCGGAAGAGCTGGAACAGGTTCCCGGGCCGGCCGGGCGGGAACGCCTCCCGGCCGGAGCCGGACTCGATCAGGGAACTGAACAATCCGTCGGCAGTAACCTGCAGCCGCAGCCGGCCGCTGCTGATGCGCCAGCCGCCGCCGGACGGTTCCCACGTCCCCGTCCCCGGCCCCGGCACCGGTCCCGCGCCCGACGCCGGCGTCCCCTCCAGCGGATACGGCCCCGCATTCAACACCGCCGATTCAGCGCCCTCCCCCAGCAGCGCCTGCGCCGCGTTGCCGATCAGCACTTCCAGTTCCGCGGCCACCCGGACATAGTTCCGCTCCGCCTCCTGATGGACCCATGCGATGGAGGTGCCGGGCAGGATGTCGTGGAACTGCTGCAGCAGTACCGTCTGCCAGGCCAGTTCCAGCTCGCGGTAGGGATAGGCGGCACCGGTACGGAGTGTGGCGGCCGCGGACCACAGTTCGGCCTCGTGCAGCAGGGCCTCGCTGCGGCGGTTTCCTTTTTTGGTGTTGGCCTGGCTGGTGTAGGTGCCGCGGTGGAACTCCAGGTACAGCTCACCGGACCACACGGGCGGGTCCGCCAGTTCTGCCGCGGCCGCCGTGAAGAACTGTTCGGGGGTGGCGAGCCGGACAGTCGGGGAGCCTTCCAGGGACTGCGTCCGGTGCGCGGCGGCGAGCATTTCCCTGGTGGGTCCGCCGCCGCCGTCACCCCAGCCGAAGGGCACCAGTGAACTGTTGGCGAACCCCTTCTCCGCGAACTGCCGCTGCGCCCGTGCCAGTTCCTGCCCGGACAATTCAGCGTTGTACGTGTCCACCGGCGGAAAATGGGTAAACAGCTGCGTGCCGTCGATGCCTTCCCAGCGGAAGGTCGAGTGCGGCATGGTGTTGGTTTCGTTCCAGGAGATCTTCTGGGTCAGGAACCAGCGTGCTCCCGCAGCCCGCGCGATCTGGGGCAGCGCGGCGGAGTAGCCGAAGGAATCCGGCAACCACACCACTTCCGGTTCCACCCCCAGCTGCTCCCGGAAGAACCGTTTTCCGGCTACGAACTGGCGGGCCAGGGATTCCCCGGAGGGCATGTTGGTGTCCGATTCCACCCACATCCCGCCGGTTGGCACAAACCTGCCTTCACGCACCCGTTCGGCCACCCGGGCGAACAGCTCCGGATAGTGCTCCTGCAGCCAGGCGTACTGCTGGGCGGAGGACGCCGTGAAAACGAACTCCGGTTCCGTGTCCATCAGCTCCAGCACGTTGGCGAACGTCCGGGCCACCTTCCGGACGGTTTCGCGCACCGGCCACAGCCAGGCCGAGTCAATGTGGGAGTGCCCGACGGCGTATATCCGGTGCGCGCTTGCATAGGCGGGTGAGTACAACACGGGCGCCAACTGCTGCCGTGCGGCCGCTGCAGTACCTGGCACGTCCGCAGGGTCCACGGCAGTGACTGCCCGTTCCAGGGCCCGCAGGATCTCATACCGCCGCGGCAGATCCATGGGCAGTTCGTGCATCAGCCCGTTCAGGGTCCAAAAGTCCCGGACCAGGTTCCACACGCCGGCATCGAACAGGGCGACGTCGGCGGACCGGAAGACATACAGCGGCGCCTCCCCCGCGGTGTTCCGGTCTCCCAGCGGCGTAGGGGCGAAGGTGAACCCTGCGGCGACATTCGGGTTCGACGCCGCCTCCACGTAAAACTCAAAGGCCTCGCCAGGTGCCTGGGGCAGGGGAACAAACATGTTCCTCGGCTCCACCGCCTTCACAATGCCGCCGTCCGGCGTGTAGACCAGCGCCTCGGGCCCGAATCCAGGACCACCCCCGGGGAACCCCAGGTCGATCAACAGCTCTGCCCGGTTTCCGTTGCCCGGTTCCCAGCCTTCCGGCACGGTACCGGACACCCGGAACCAGGTGGTCCCCCAGGGTGCGCCCCACGGCGAACCGGTGCTGAAGGGCCGGTAGTCCCGGCCCACCGCCAGGGAGAACGGCACCGGTTCCCCCGGCGCCTCCCAGACCGCGAGCGCCGCCGCCTGCCGCTCGCGCCATACCCGCCCCGGCAGACGTTCACGCAGGAAGCGGTTGATTCGGGCCTCGACCAGCTCACGGTTCTCGTGCATGCAGTGCCCCTTGGCTACTCCCGGCAGTGGGTCCGCCCGAGGCTAGTACATCCGGTGCCGTTTGAGCTACGCCCGGGAGGCTGCGGGGCCCCTTACAGGGCGATGGCCGCTTCCATCTCGCGCACGAAGTCTTCGGTCTCGGCGGCGTTGCGGAATCCGTAGGAGACCTCACGCACCGCTTCCTGCCGGGTGGACGGGACCGCGTAATACTTGGTCGCCGCGAAATTGCCGGGTTCTTCCACCGGCTCCACCAGGGGTTTGTGGTTCAGCTGCGCGAACTGGCGCAGGGTCGGGTCAATCCGCCACTGCCCGGTTTCCACCCAGAAATGGTCCCCCATCCCCGAGCTGCCGCTGGCGACCCGGATGCCTTCCATGCCGCTGCGCGCCAGAAGCCAGGCCAGCGTAAACGACGTCGGAGCACCCAGCCCGGAACCGTAGGGAATATGGTCTTCGGCCACAGCGGCTGCCCGTTCGGCGAGGCTGATGGCGTCCTGGAGGCTGAGAGTTTGCATACCTCCATGATCCCAGCCGGAACGGGGGTCCGTTGCCGGGGCGCCGGCCGAGACTCAGGCAGCCCGGCAACCCCGGCAGCGGGTGTAGTCACCCGTGTGCTGTCAGGACGCGGCCCGGCCGGGTTCCGGGCGCCGCATCCGGTCCGTGGCACGGCGCACCGACGGATCACGTTCGGCGTTCTGCAGCAGGCGGTCGAAGTCCGCCAAGCCCACGTCCCCGCACCGGTAGGACAGCCGGGCCTCAGGCCGGCTGCCTGCAGGAGTTGGCTTCCGCCGGCCGGTGAGGGCGATGCGCAGCTGCCCGCCGCCGTCGTCGTTAATCTGCAGCTGCCGTGTTGCCGCCAGCTCCCGCACGCCCCGGGTATCGACGGCGGGTGCGTTGTAGAAGTATTCGCGGACTACACGGGTCAGGGACTCGGCGTCGGTGCGGTCCTGGCGGGGCCAGCGGACCAGCTTGTCGGTGGCTGCCTGCACCGGGTGGAGGATGAAGCCGAACCCGATAAGCACCGTCACCAGGTCCCCGCCGCCCAGGAAGAGGAACAGCATGGCGGCCATGCTCAGTCCGGCGACCGTGCGCAGCGAATGGCTCCGCCGCGGGCTGAGCGGTATGGGGACCAAAACCGGACTGGTCTGTGCGGGCATCATGACCAGCCGCCCTTCAGCCCCGCCAGCGCCTCGGCTTCGTGGGCGAGCCGCGCAGCTTCGTGCAGCTCCCGGTCATATCTGCTTCGGCTGTGGATCAGGGGATCCTGTTCGGCCCCTGCTTCCAGCAGACGCAGCCGGTTCCGGTGGTTCTCCGCAGTCTGGGCCAGCTTCAGCTGGGATTTGGAACTTGTTAGCTTGTGCATCAATTCCTCCACACGGGATTCCTTGGTACGGACAACGTCAAAGTGGTGACGAGCCGTGGCTTCGATGCGCACCGCGAGGTCATACATGCGGTGCGCGGTTTGGGCGAGGCTGACAGCCTGGCCGCCGGCCAGATGCTCCTCGGCTATGACGGCTTCCAGGCTTTTCATGCGGGTTTCATAGGACCGCGTAACGGCACCGTAGTGCCGCACCACCTCCCATGCCGCCCGGGCCTGGTTCCGAAGCACCTCCTGACTCGCCGCCGTGGCGGCAATCGCCGCGTCAAGCCGGTCGCAGGTTTGGGTGTAATTGTCTGCGGGTTGCCCGGTCCCGAACTGCACATGCACTATTCGACGGACCCGCCTCAAGTTTTCGCCCACAGCTGCCTCTCTCATCGCCGGATCGGGAAGAGTTGCCGATACAGGGCGCTGCACAACAGCACTTTTCCCATAATTCTTCCGCTGATTACTTCCGCCGCCAAGGCCCTCACCCCTCCGGAAGCTGCCGGGCCAGCCGGTCCAGGTCCGCGGACGTGTCCTGCACCATCTTCTCGGCGGTCGCTATCAGGCCCTCCAAGTTGTCTTGGCTGGCATCGTCGGACGCATTGCTGGCCGCTGGCAGCAGGTCTGTCTGGATCCGGACATACCTGTCGCCCAGGATCAGCTGCAGGCAATCCCGGGCCAATTGTCCGGGCCCGCTCAACACCATGGCCAGGTCTTTTTCCAGGACCTGCAGTTCGGGGGTCTGCTGGGTCTGTTCCGCGCCCAGCCGCAGCCCCGCGTTACGGGTCCCGGTGCTGGTCCCGGTGCCCAGGGAGACCAGCAGGACGCCGTCCACAGCCTGCGGCAATACCGAACCCAGCGAATATCCCAGCAGTGCGGGATCATCAGCAGCCAGCCCGCCGTCTGCCAGTTGCCGGGCCGTCCCCTCCGGATCGGTGTAGGGCACCGCCGGGAAGTACCGGGGCAGCGACGCCGTTGCCTGGGCCGCCAGCGCCATGGATGCGTCGCCCAGGACAGAGGGTTCCAGCCCGCCGCCGGCAAAGTACAGGGCTTCGGTGCGGGCGAGGTCGCAGGTGGTCACTGCTACCGGCCGGACCGCCCGGGACAGGGGCTCATCACCAAGTGCCTCCCCCAGATAATGCTGCAGGGGTTCAGCAGCGTAGCGCGGGGCACCGGCATACTGGTCCGCGGTTTGAGGGGCACCGGCCTGCGGATCTCCGGCGTGCGGATCTCCGGGATCCTGGGGGAAAATTTCCTCGGCGCTGTCCAGATTCAACTGCCGCACCTCGTCGGCGCTGTACGGCGTTCCTCCGTTCCGCGGCGAGACCAGCGCGAGGGCAGCCATGCCGCCGGCCGAGGTGCCCACCACCAGGTCAAAGAGGTCAGCCGTCCGCCGTCCGGTCTGTTCCTCCAGCGCCATCAGCCAGGTGATTGGAATGATGCCGCGGATGCCACCACCGTCAATCGAAAGAATACGAAGCATAAACGGCTCCTGACGGCGGCAGCGGTGGTCCGGTCCCATTAACCCTGCCCGCCCCGGCATAGCCGGTCAATGGAGCGGGCCGTTTCCGGCACCTGCTCTCCGGCACTGCGGGACGGGTGTGGCAGACTGCGGGCATGCAAATCCATCCTGCCCCGCTGCTGGCCGGGTCCTTCCGCGTGCGCCGGGCCTGCCGGGCCGACGTCGGGCCGATCGCGGCGCTATTGGAGGCAGACACGCTCGGGTCGCCGGAAGCACCGCACCCCAATCTGGACACCTACCGGCGCACCTTCGAAGCCATCGATGCGGACCCCGCCCATTTCCTCGCCGTCGTTGAGGACGGCGCCGGAACCATTGCGGCCACTGCCCAGCTGACTCTGCTCCCGTGCCTGGCGGCCGGAGCCGTAACCCGGCTGCAGGTGGAGGCGGTGCATGTTCGCGCCGATCTCCGGTCACGCGGTCTGGGAGCTGCACTGATGGACTGGGCCCTTGTCCAAGGGCGGCAAAACGGTGCCGGACTGGCCCAGCTCACTTCCAATCTCAGGCGCGAAGACGCGCACCGGTTTTACCGAAGCCTTGGCTTCGAGCCCACACACATCGGGTTCAAGCACCACCTCACCGCGAACCCCAAGGAAACCGGCACCGAGCAGGAGGACCACAATGTCCCGCACAATCGGAACGGTGAGCCCGAACGGCGGGACACTGACAGTCCGGCCCGCCAACCAGGGCTCCCCGGCTGATCTGCAGGCCGTCTTCGCCGGGCGCGGGGACCCGCACCGCTGCCAGTGCCAGTGGTTCAAGGCCAGCCGGGAGCAGTGGCGGGCCATGCCGCAGGAAGAGCGGGCTTACCGGCTGCGGCAACAGGCCAACTGCGGCAGCCCTGACGCCGGATCAACCAGCGGGCTGCTGGCGTATCTGGACGCCGAACCTGTTGGCTGGTGCGCGGTGGAACCGCGCACCGCCTATCCCCGGCTGGAACGGCTGCGGGTTCCGTGGAGCGGGCGGACAGAAGACAAGACCGACGATGGCGTCTGGGCCGTCACCTGCTTCGTCACCCGGACGGGCTACCGGCGTCAGGGGGTGAGCTATGCACTGGCACGGGGTGCCGTCGGATTCGCCCGGGAGCGGGGAGCCAGGGCCCTGGAGGGCTACCCCATGCTGACCGAGCCGGGAAAGGAGGTGGCCTGGGGCGAACTGTTCGTAGGCAGCCGCAGTGTTTTCGATGCCGCTGGGTTCACGGAGGTCAGCCATCCCACCCTGCGGCGGGTAGTGATGCGGATCGATTTTGAGGCCGCGGCGCCTTCGTTCCCGGACACCGCCGGAGTTTCCCCCTAGGGCGCGGGCCACTTTCCGGTGGCGAAGAGTTCCTGCAGCCGGGCCTCTGCGGGAGCCGGATCCAGGCCCCGGGAAGCCAGCCAGTCGTCGTCGCCGTAAGACGCCGCATAGCGGTCCCCCGAATCGCACATCAGCGACACGATGCTGCCGGCCTTGCCCTGTGCTTCCATCTCGGCGGCGAGCTGCCATACGCCCCAGAGGTTGGTGCCCGTGGACGGCCCCGCATGCAGCCCGGCCACACTCCGCAGGTGCCTTGCAGCGGCCACGGAGGCGGCGTCGGGCACCTGGATCATGTGGTCGATCACGGCCGGAATGAAGCTCGGTTCAGGGCGCGGCCGGCCGATCCCCTCGATCCGGGACGGTCCGCCCACGGCGGGCACATCGGGGGTCTGCCAGGCGGGGAAGAAGGCCGAACGTTCCGGGTCCACCACCGCCAGCCGGGTGGGATAACGGTGGTAGCGGATGTACCGGCCCAGGGTCGCGCTGGTCCCGCCGGTGCCAGCGCCCACCACAATCCATTCGGGCACCGGATGCTCCTCCAGCGACAGCTGGGAAAAGATCGATTCGGCAATGTTGTTGTTGCCGCGCCAATCCGTGGCCCGCTCGGCGTAGGTGAACTGGTCCATATAGTGGCCGCCGGTGCTGCGGGCAAGGTCCTCGGCTGCGGCGTAGACCTCGGAAGGATCGTCCACAAAGTGGCAGCTGCCGCCGTACTGCTGGATCAGCGCGATCTTCTCCGCACTGGTGGTCCTGGTCATCACGGCGATGAACGGCACGCCCAGCAGCTGCGCAAAGTAGGCTTCGGATACGGCCGTGGACCCGCTGGAAGCCTCCACCACGGTGGTGCCTTCCCGGATCCAGCCGTTCACCAGTCCAAAGAGGAACAGGGACCTGGCCAGCCGGTGCTTGAGGCTGCCGGTCCGGTGCGTCGACTCGTCCTTGAGGTACACCTTGACCGCCCAGCCCGTGGGCACCGGAATTTGGAACAGGTGTGTGTCGGCGGAACGTGCCGCCTCGGCTTCGATCCGGCGGATGGCGTCTTCGGCCCAGCTGCGGTCCCGACTGGTATGGCTATTCACCTTCCCCACCCTACGTGGCGGCAGCCACCTCATCCGGCAGCTCGGCAGGCGTCGGGCCGCCCCGGCGTGGAACCCCCATCCGCAACAGGAATACGCCCTGCAGCAGGGCAATGGCCACGGCCGCCCAGAGCGTCGGCACGGCACCGGCCACGGCCAGCAGCATCGCACCCAGAAGCCCGCCAACCACAAAACTGCCCTGGGTGATGGTCCGGCGGGTGGCCGAGAACCGGGAGAGCATCGCGTCAGGGGTCAGCTGAGTGAACAGCGCCGTGCCGTTGACGCTCATGAATCCCAGCGCAAGTCCGAACAGCGTGAAGGAGACCCCTATGCTGGGCACCGCAAGCTGCGGCCACAGAGCGGCGAGCGGAATCAGGGCAAAGTTCAGCGGCATCATCAGGCCGGCAAGCAGCATGGCACGCAACGGCCCGATCGCCCGTCCTAGTCTCGGAGCGGCCACCGCGCCCAGGATCCCGCCGACGGCGCTGACGGACCAGACGGCACCGAAAACAGCCGGATCCAATGCCAGCTCCTCCAAGATGAACCAGGTTTCCGCGGCCTGGTACAGCCCCGCAGCAAAGTTGTTCGTAGCCGTGGTCAGGACCATGGCCAGCAGCAGCCGATGGCCGGTCATGAACCGCCAGCCGTCCGCGACGGCGGCTCGGACGGACGGGCGCTCAGTTTTCGCCGTGCCCGGTTCGTCGTCGGGCAGCCGGGCCAGGCCGACGGCGGCCACCAGCTGGGCCAGGGCGCTCAGCCCCAGCGCGGCGGGTGCCGGCAGCAGCTTCACCAGCTGCCCGGTGGCTGCCGGACCGACCAAGGAGATCACCTGGTCGGTTGCCATCAGGGATGAGGCGGCCTCAGGAATCCGCGGCCTTCCCACCAGTATGGGCAGCAGCGATGTCTGGGCGGCCATGAAAAACGAGTCCGCAATACTCACTACCACCAGCACCGCCAGCAGCTGCCATGCAGCCAACCAGCCCAGGCAGAACAAGGCCACGGCGCAGCCGTACGCAGCCGCCCGGATCCAGGTCATCGTGAACATGGTCCGGCGCCGGCCCCAGCGGTCCACCGCTACTCCGGCCACCAGCCCGAACAGCAGCGGCCCCGCGCTGCTCAGCGGCGCGACCAGGCCTACCTCGGCCTCGGTGGCGTCCAGGACGGTGATCATTGCTACCGAGACGGCGAACATGGCCACTGCATGCCCGGCACGCTCCACCGCGTTGGCCAGCCACAGCCCCCGGAAGGCACGCTTGGACCAGATGGAACCCGATGTGCTGCCCAATGCCGCTCCCCCGCTAGCCCGTCTGTTCACCCGGAGAGCGGACTGACCGGCACCAACGGGTCCAGTCACCCTAAGAGACCAGCGGCCGGGAAGTGCGCAAGACCACGGTGCGCCGCCCCGCAGGCATTTTCATAAGTACCCTGATAATCGTTATGGTCAAAGGGAACCATTCCGTACAGCAGGTCAGCACCAGGAGGACCGATGAATCAGGACAACGTCTCCGAAACCGCCGAATCGCACGCCGGCGCCAACCCGTTGCCCGGCATCATCGAGCAGGACCAGGCACGTTCGGCCGAGCAGGCAGCACCGGACCGGCCCTCATCCGGTGTGGTCCTCGTGGCGGGTGCCGGCGGCGTCATCGGACGGCATGCCGCGGACGAGTATGCCCGCCGCGGCTGGAAGGTCCGCGGTGCCAGCCGCCGCCCGGTCCCGGGCGCCGCATGGGAGCACCTCTCCGTGGACCTCCTCGACGCCGGCACGGCCCGCGACGGTCTTGCCGCGGCGTCGGACACCACACACCTGGTGTTCGGCGCCTACATTGAGCGCCCGACGTCGGCCGAACTATCCGAGGTCAACACAGCCCTGCTGCGCAACACCTTGGACGCGCTGCGCTCGGCCGGTGCTCCGCTGCGCCACGTGACGCTGTACCAGGGCGGCAAGGCCTATGGCGCGCATCTGGGCTATTTCAACGCTCCGGCGAAGGAACGCGACCCGCGGCTGATCCAGCCCAACTTCTATTACGACCAGGAAGACCTGCTCCGCCAGGCAGCCCGGGAGCGCGGATTCGAACTCACCGTGCTGCGCCCGGAAGGCGTGATCGGTTACGCCACCGGCAACCCCATGAACCTGCTGATGGCCATTGCCGTGTATGCCGCCGTCAGCCGGGAACTGGGCCAGCCGCTGCGCTTCCCCGGCACGGTGGCCGCCTACGATGCGCTCTACCAGGTCACCGATGCCGAGCTGCTGGCCCGGGCCGCGGTCTGGTCCGGGTCGGAGCCGGCGGCCGCCGGGGAAATCTTCAACATCACCAACGGTGACCAGTTCCGGTGGCGGCAGCTCTGGCCGGCATTCGCTAAGCATTTCGGCATGGACTACGCCGAACCGCAGCCCGTTCCCCTGGTGGACGCCATGCCGCAGTACGCCGAGCTGTGGGAGCAGATGACCGAGCGGTACGGCCTGCAGCAGACACCGTATGCGGATTTGGTGCGCTGGGAGTTCGCCGACTTCATTTTCCGCTCGGAGTTCGACAACGTTTCTTCCACCATCAAGGCACGGCAGGCCGGTTTCGGCGACTGCCTGGATTCGGAGGACCGCTTCCTGGAGCTCTTCGACGCCCTGGCAGCACAGAAAATCATTCCTGGCCCCGCCGCCTGACCTGTTCCGAAACCACCGGCACCACCCAAGAGGAGTTCCCCGTGAAGATTGTTGGCGTCCGCACCTTCGGCGGCCCCGAGGTCCTGGAGATCCTCGAGGCGCCCGAGCCGCATGCCGGCCGGGGCGAAATCCGCATCCGTGTCCGCGCGGCCGCGGTAAGCCCTACGGACACGGTGCTGCGCTCCGGCGCCCAGGATATGGGCAGCATGGAACCGCCCTACATTCCCGGCATGGACGCTGCCGGTGTGGTGGACGAGGTGGGCGACGGCGCCCGGTGGCGGATCGGTGACGAGGTCATGGCCCTGGCCCTGCCCCGGGAAGGACGCCGCGGCGCCTACGCCCAGTACCTGGTGGCCCCGGCAGACTCCGTTGCCCGCATTCCGGGCGGCATCGGCCTGGAGGCTGCCTCCACCCTGCCAATGAACGGCCTGACCGCCGTCCAGACCCTGGAAAAGCTGGCCCTGCCCGAGGGGAAGGTCCTGGCCGTCACGGGTGCGGCCGGAACACTGGGGAACTACCTGGTCCAGCTGGCGAAGGAGGCCGGGCTCACCGTGGTGGCCGACGCAGCGGACAAGGACGCCGATCTCGTCTCCGCCCTGGGTGCCGACTATGTGGTGGAGCGCGGCGACGACGTCGCGGAGCGGATCCTCGAACTCTTCCCCGAGGGTGTCGACGCCGTCGCTGACGCTGCCGTCATGAACGGGTTGGCTGCCCGGGCGGTGCGCGACGCCGGCGGGTTCGCCACCTACCGCGGATGGGACGGTGATCCCGGCCGCGGCGTGAGGGTGCATCCGATCCGGGTGGTTCAGGAATACCATTCCGGCGCGAAACTGGACCGGCTGCGCGCCCTGGCCGAGGCTGACCTGCTGAGCCCGCGGATTGCCGACGTCATGCCGGCCGAGCGGGCCGCCGAAGCCCACCGGCGGCTGGAAGCCGGCGGGCTGCGCGGCCGGATTGTGCTCACCTTCTAACGGTTTTTACGGCAGGGGGTATCCCCGGCACGCGCGGCACTGCTAGGGTCCGGGGCATGAAGATTCTGACTTTCGAGTAGCGCGCTGCTGCGCCCTCTCGAACTTTCGCAGACAACCATTTCCAGCTTGTTGAGGCGCGGCCTCCGAGTCCTTCCGTCTGCACTTCCCGCTTGCGGCCACGCTCTTTGGCCTGCCCGCGGAAGGCCCGTGCCGGCGTCGACGGCGCCAGTGACAGGAGTACCACCATGCGTGCACCAAAAAAGAAGGCAACCACCAGCCCGCTGCATGTTTCACCGGAATTATCCGGGCAGGCAGCGGACCTGCACATCAACCTGGCCCCTTCGGCCGAGGCACAGCTCGGAGGAGACGGACGCGACCGTCCTGCTCCCCCGGCTGAAGCCGGCCTGCCCGGCTGGCAGAGCCTGGGCAAGGACACCAAGCCCACCCGGGCCCACACCACCCGGCAAGGCCCCCGCGAGCGCAAGGTCCGCTGGTAGGCGTAGCCGCTCCACGGTTGGAGCCACGGCCGGGGGGGGGCCGGGGGGGGGGGGCCGGGGGGGGGGGGGGGCGGGGGCGG
>NZ_JAJJOC010000018.1:0-18930 GCF_020907365.1 Arthrobacter sp. zg-Y750
CCGCGCCCTCGGCGCGGGGGTGGGGTTCCCCGCCCCCGGGTGGCACCCCCGCCCGCCCGCCCCCTGGGGGGGCCGCCCGGTTCCGTTGCGGCCGCGGGCAAGGATAGGCACCGGTCTGCAGCGAGGCAAATCCGTGCCGACAGCCGGCCGGCGGCCGCGGAGCACCGCGGAGTTTAGGGCTCCGGACGCCGATATCGTTAAATGCAGTGCCCGCCCCAACTGGGGGTTCGGCGCTGTCCGGCACCCTCACCCCGGGGCCCTCCGGGCAGCGGCACGCCACTCCACTCCACTGACCGCCCGCAGCGCTGCGGGCCGGCCGGCGTGCCAGAGCGGGGCACTGCAACGCCGGGATTTCGGCCCCGGCGGGAGAACCCCAACGAAGCGGAGATGCAATGCCCCACAAAATCATCCTGGACTGCGATCCCGGCCATGATGATGCGGTCGCCCTGCTGCTGGCACACGGCAGCCCGGAGATCGACCTCCTGGCGGTGACAACCGTCGTCGGAAACCAGACCTTGGAGAAGGTGACACGCAACGCGCTGGCGATTGCCCGTGTCGCAAATATCACAGGCGTCCCCTTCGCGGCAGGCTGTGACCGGCCCCTGGTCCGCACCATCGAAAACGCCCCCGACATCCACGGCGATTCCGGCATGGACGGACCCGTGCTGCCCGAGCCCACCCTCGAACTGGACCGCCGGCACGCCGTCGACCTGATCATCGATACCGTGATGGCGCACGAGCCGAACACTGTCACCCTGGTCCCCACCGCAGGCCTGACCAACATTGCCCTGGCCGTGCGCAAGGAACCCCGCCTGGCCGAACGCGTGAAGGAAGTTGTCCTGATGGGCGGCGGCTACCACGTGGGCAACTGGTCCGCCGTGGCTGAATTCAACATCAAGATCGACCCCGAAGCCGCCCACATAGTCTTCAACGAGAAGTGGCCGCTGACCATGGTCGGGCTGGACCTGACCCACCAGGCCCTGGCCACGGACGAGGTGGCTGCCCGTATCGCTGCCGTCGGCACCAAGCCCGCCAAGTTCGTCGGCGAACTGCTGGACTTCTTCGGCCACGCCTACAAGGACGCGCAGGGCTTCGATTTCCCGCCGGTGCACGATCCGTGCGCTGTCGCCTACGTCATCGACCCCTCGGTGATGACCACCCGGCGCGTGCCGCTCGATGTGGAGCTGACCGGTACCCTGACCCTGGGCATGACGGTGGCAGACTTCCGCGCGCCGGCCCCCGAAGACTGCAACACCTCAGTGGCCGTGGACCTGGACCACCAGAAGTTCTGGGACCTGGTCGTGGACGCCCTCGAGCGGATCGGCGAGGTCGACCTGTGAGTGAAATCGCCCGCCGCCGAGTCAACGTCGGCGCCCTCATGGCCGCACTGCTGGCCGCCTGCGTGGCGTTCCAGCTCAACGCTTCAATGCTCTCGCCGGCCCTGGTCACTATCGAAGAGGAACTGGACACCACCTCCGCCGCCGTCGGCCTGACCCAGACGGCGTTCTTCACCGCCGCCGCCCTCTTCTCCCTGTTCCTGCCCCGGCTCGGCGACATCATCGGGCGCAAGAAAGTCCTGTCCGGGATGCTGGTGGTCCTGACCCTCGGTTCCGTGGTGGCTGCCCTGGCCCCGAACATTGAAGTCCTCTTCCTGGCCCGCCTGATCCAGGGCGTCTCCGGGCCCGTGGTGCCGCTGACGCTGATCATGCTTCGCGTGGAAATCCGCGACGCGAAGCTGTACGGCACCCTGATGGGCGTCATCACCGCCGTCAACGGCGGCATTGCCGGCATCGACGCCGTGGCGGGCGGCTATCTGGCGCAAAACCACGGCTTCTCCTCGGTGTTCTGGGCCATGGCCGCCGTGGGCACCGTCGCCACCGCCCTTCTGCTTTTCCTGGCACCGGAATCCCGGGCCGAGAAGAAGGAAAAGATGGACTGGGTCGGTGTGGTGCCCCTGGTCATCTCCGTGGGTACCCTGCTCACCGCATTCAACGAAGCGGGCAAGCTGGCCGCAGCCAACTGGCCGCTGGTGATCGGGCTGATGGCCGTTGCCGTCGTGGCCTTCGCAGTGTTCTGGAAGGTGGAAAACCGCACGGAACAGCCGCTGGTGGCCACCTACCTGCTGAAACGGCGGTCCACCTGGGCGCTGCTGCTGACCACGCTGCTGACCATGACCGGCGTGTTTGCCATCATGAACGGCATCCTGCCTGCCCTGGCGCAGGACGGCGCAATCGGGTTCGGCATGGGCGCCGAGGAGTCCGCCTGGTGGACCCTCACCCCGTACGCCATTGCCGGCCTGGTTCTCGGCCCCATTGCCGGCCGCCTGGCAGCCAGCTGGGGTTACGGCAAGGTCCTGCGGATCGGCATGATCGGCTCCGTGATCGCACTGGCGCTGGTGCTGCTGGTGGTCGGCAGCGATTCCAAGGCAGGCCTGCTCGGCGTCTCGGTACTGATCGGCATCACCTACGCGGGCATCGGCAACATCATGCTCAACGGCCTGGGCATTGTGCTCTCCCCAAAGGAAAACCCGGGCTTCCTGCCCGGCCTCAACGCCGGCGCCTTCAATCTGGGCGCAGGCCTGAGCTTCGCCGTGATCTACGCGGTGAAGACCGCCGCCACACCGGCCGACGGCGGGGCCGGCGGCTACTACGGCGGTATTGTTGCCGGTCTGGTCATCCTCGTCCTGGCCCTGGCTGCGTCCTTCCTTATCCCCAAGCCGGCCGCTGCCGAAGTGGCTGCCGCCGCGCCGGCCGCCCGCTGAACCCCGCCCGCCCTCGTCAAGGAGAATTCCCCGCATGCCTGCCGGAAAAGTTGTAGTTGTAGGGTCGCTGAATGCTGACCTGACCGTGCGTACTGACCGTTTTCCCTCCCCCGGAGAAACGCTCAACGGTTCGGAGCTGGTGATTGTGCCCGGCGGCAAGAGCGCCAACCAGGCCGCCGCCGCAGCGATCCTGGGCGCCGATGTCCGGCTGTTCGGCGCCGTCGGTGCCGACGGGCACGGGGACCTGCTGCTGAAGGCCGCCGCCGGTGCCGGTGTGGACGCTTCCCGCGTCCTGCGCCGCACCGGCACTGCGACGGGCACAGCCATGATCGTGGTGGACGCCGCCGGAGAGAACACCATCATCGTTTCCCCGGGTGCCAACGGCACGGTCACCGGCGCCGAGCTTCCGGCGGACCTGTTCGACGGTGCCGCAGTGCTGACCCTCAGCCTGGAGGTTCCGCTCGAAGCGGTTGCCGCTGCTGCCCGGGCCGGGCAGCAGGCCGGAGCGCAGGTGCTCCTGAACCTCTCCCCGTACCAGGAAGTTCCCGCGGAGCTGCTGGCCCTGACGGACGTACTGCTGCTCAACACCCATGAAGCGGCCCTCGTGACGGGCCTTGCCGATCCGGCCGCGGACTGGGAAGAGGTCATCGCCGCGCTGGGTGCGCTCGGCGTTCGGCGGACGATCATCACCCTGGGTGCGGACGGCGCCGTCGTGCTGGACGGGACGGCGGCCGGAAGCGAGCGGATACTCGCTGTGGCCCCCACCCGGGTCACTGCGGTGGACACGACCGGCTGCGGTGATGCCTTCACCGCAGCCACCGCCGCCCGGCTGGCAGCGGGCGATTCACTGGCGGAGGCGGCTACCTTCGCTGCCCGCGCCGGAGCGCTGGCAGCCACCCGGGAGGGAGCACAGTCCTCCTACTCCGCACTGCTGGAGCTGGCCGGCTGAGGCTGCTGCTGCCAACGGCCGGGTGCCGGGACGGGATGGCAATCCCCTTCCGGCGCCCGGCCGTTTTTGTGTGCGGTATTCTTCGTGGTTGAACCCGCCTTCTTGGGACAGGGTTCAGCTCTGCCGGGGGGGGGGAATGAGCACCAGGTACCCCCTGCGTAAATTCCTTACGAAAGAGGTTGCCGATGCCGTTGTTCCCCAAACGCCTGCTGCTGCCCGCAGCGGCCATGGCCCTGGGCCTGTCCCTCGCCTCCTGCTCGGCCGGGAATCCGGGCGGTGACTCGGCCGGGGGTTCGGGCGGTCCGTCAGCCGAATCATCGGCGGACGCCGGCGATACGGCACAAACGCCCTCACGGAACACCTCGACGCAGGCAGCCGACATTGACGTCAACAACATTGGCGACACCGTCACCGTGCCCATGAGCAAGGGCAACGTAGCGAGCGTCACGGTCGTCGCCGTCGAGGAAGCCGAATCCGTGGCAGCCCGGAGCAGCACCACCATGCCGGAAAAGGGCTTCCAAAGGGTTCAGGTCATCTGGAAAACGGAAGAAGGCGTTACTGACGCCCGTTCCACCAATTTCACCTTCATGGACTCGGAAGGCCGCTTCAATGCGGCCGAAGCTCTATACATTGACGAAGGCACCCTGTGGGCCGACGGCGTTGCCGCCGGGGAAGAGGTAACCGGTTACCTCACCTTCGACGTCGAGGACGGACCGCACACCCTGATCCTGTCCGACAGCGAGCGCGAGGACGTCGCGCATTTCAAGATGCCCTAGCAGGACCTCCCGGCCGGTGCCGGGTAGACATAATGCGGCGGTCCCGCCGCACGACCATCTCATATGGGGGGAAAGATGCAAGGACAGCAGGAAAACAACAACGGCTTCAATGCCTATCCGCCGGCGCCGGAGCCGGCTTCGCCACCGGTGCCGCCTGGACCAATGGGTGCTCCTCAGGGCATGCCGGGAGCCTCGGGCGCCTATGGTGCTCCCGGAGCCTATGGTGCCCCCGGAGCTCCGGGGACCCCGGTTATGCCGCAGCGGCCGAAGCAGGTGGACTCGTCCTTCTGGTTGCAGATCGTCGCCCTGGTGCTGACGGTGGTCGCCATTCCAGTCAACATTGCGGTGTTCTACGCAACCGTCAACGATGCTGGCGCCCAGGCGGATGACCCTGCCGTGACGGTAGGCCTCGTCCTGCTGATCGTTATGGGCGTTATCTGCCTTGCCGTTAACGTACTCACTGCCGTTTTTGTCCGGAAGGGCCGCAACTGGGCCCGGATTGTGCTGACCATCTATGCCGCGCTCCATGTGGTGAGCCTCGTGACTCTGACAAACCTCCTGGCCTGGTGGGGAATCCTGGCGCTGGTTTTGGCCGCGGTGCAGCTCTACCTGACACCGGTTCCGGGGTACTTCAAGATGATGAAACAGTACCGGCTGCAGCAGAAGGCCGGTCTGGCTCCTTAGTCCGCGGCCAGCTCCGGGAATCCCAACGACGACGGCGCCCCCTTTCGGGAGGCGCCGTCGTTTTGTGCTGGCTGACTTTTGTGTGTCCGCACTGCACCCGCTGCCGGGAAGGGGACGTAGCCGGCTGGGTCAGTTCCCGAAGGAGCCCAGGAGGAAATGCCGGTTCGCTT
Organism: Arthrobacter sp. zg-Y750; assembly: GCF_020907365.1. Taxonomy (NCBI): domain Bacteria; kingdom Bacillati; phylum Actinomycetota; class Actinomycetes; order Micrococcales; family Micrococcaceae; genus Arthrobacter; species Arthrobacter sp. zg-Y750. The sequence continues at coordinate 5,341 of NZ_JAJJOC010000018.1, forward strand.
CTGCGCGTTCCATCAGCTCCTCCCCCGTGAAGTACTTCCGGTCAAACTCCTCCCATTCGCCGACAAACATGGTCCACTCGCCGTCGACGCACACCGGCCAGCAGCGGCGGACCCAGTTGAGCTTTTCACGGACATTGTTGCGGTTGTCCGGTTCGGTGCTGGTGTACTGCAGGACAGTGCAGTTGTGGATCAGCTGCTCCTTGTCGGCATCCCGTTTCAGGAACTCTTCATCGCTCCAGCGTTCCAGGACCAAGCGCGTGGCCCACATGAATTCTCCGTGGGTCACCAGCAGGACATTGTCCCGGGCGTTTTCCCGGTGCAGGGTGCTGAGGATGTTCCGGACACGGTTCTCGGCGACGTTGGCAATGGATTCCCCCGCCGGAGGGGCCCAGTACAGCGGGTCGCTGTCGCGGTACGCAGCATTCTGCGAATACTTCTGCGCGAAATCCTGCTTCGACATGGACCCTATCTCGCCCCAGGAACGCTCACGGATCACCCGGTTCTCCTCCCAGCGCACATCCAGCCCCAGATGGGCGGCGGTCTCGCGGGTCCGGGTGTAGACCGAGACCATGGCGCGGTCGAACTGGACATTCTGTTCCGCGATCCATGCTCCGGCGACCTTTGCCTGCTGCACGCCGAGGTCCGTGAGCCGCCAGGAGCGGTCCGGGACGGTCATCGTCTCTTCGGTATACAGGCTCGGGTCCCCGGCCTTGGCTGCCCGCTGCATCACATTCGCTTCACTCTGTCCGTGGCGAACGAGGAAGAGGTTCCGGGGCATGACCATGGAGGGCTCCTGATAGGTGGGACGACTATTTTGCGCTAGTACATCCTAAAGGCCGGGGCGGTTGCCTAACCGCAACCGGGCAGGAGTTGAATGGGAACCGCCGTGGCAATAAGATTCAGTGTCCGGCAAAGGGTCGGGTGTCAAGGGTGGCCCGCGGAAGCGGGCATCTGGAACGCGAGGTGTGGGCATGTCTGGCCGGATTCTCTATGTGACACGACGGGTTGGCCTCGTCGCGGCACATATCCTGGTTTATGCCCTGATCTGGCTTGGACTGGCGGCGCTCATCGCCGCCGTGGGCATCCGCTTCTTCTGGGGTGAAATCTCCGTCGGGCAGATGCTCATGAACCTCGTTTCCGTGGAGACCGACGGCGGCGGCGGGGCCATTGTATGGATCGGCATCCTGGGCATCGGTGTTGTCCCCCTCCTGATCACCGTCGCCATCGCCCTGTGGCGCTCCTCGAGGCGCCGCCGTCGCCTCCGCAACGGCAACCCGGACTCCCGTGGCACGCAGCCGTTCATGCGGCCCCTCTCCACGCTCCTGGTGGCCGCGGTGGTCCTTGCCGGTACCACCGCCTTCGCTACCACCGTGGGTTTGGGCGACTACATCAAGGCGGCGAACTCCAAGTACGACGTCGGTGACTACTACGTGGAGCCCACGGTCACCAGCGCGGATCAGAAGCGCAACCTTGTGGTCATCTACCTCGAATCCGGCGAAGCGACCCTGGAGGACGACCAGCTTTTTGAAAAGGACGCGTTCGCGCCCCTGAAAGAAGCCACGAAGGCCGAAGAGGGCTGGCAGACCGTGGCCGATTTCCAGCAGTACGAAGGCGGCGGATGGACCATGGCCGGCCTCGCGTCCACCCAGTGCGGCATCCCCCTGAAGGGCAACGGGGCAGGCGGAGGAAGTGCCACCGACAACGGGATCGATGAGGGGGCCGAAACGTACCTGGGCGGTGCCACCTGCGTGGGCGACGTCCTGGACGAGCAGGGCTACACCAACGTCTTCCTGGGCGGCGCCAATCCTTCTTTCGCGGCCAAGGACACCTTCCTGTACAGCCACGGTTATTCCGCGGTCAAGGGCCTCTCCGATTGGCGGGCTGCCGGCGAACCGGAGGAAAACTTCCGCAAGGACTGGGGCTTGAGCGACCAACGCCTGATGGCCCATGCCAGGGACACCCTGGACGACCTCCACGCCGAAGCTGAGAAGACGGGCCGGCCGTTCAACCTCACCATGCTGACGCTGGACACGCACGAACCGGTGCACATCTACGACTACTGCGACGTGGACACGGACAGCGAGGTCACGTCGGTCTTCTCCTGCTCCATGACCCAGGTGGCCTCATTCATCGGGTACATGAAGGAGCAGGGCTACCTCGACGACACCGCAGTGGTGATCATGGGCGACCACCTCAAGCACATGAGTGCCGGGGACGCTTTCCACGAGCAGCTGGACGACCACGAGAACCGGACCATCTTCAACCGGATCTGGGTTCCGGGCGAGACGCCGGCGAACAGTACGCTGCGCGCCGGCTCTGACCAGCTGAACATGTACCCCACCATTCTGGAGGCAGCAGGCCTCACCCTCGAGCGCGGAGAGGCCGGACTGGGCGTATCGGCCTTCACCACGGAGTTTCCCGGAAGTTCGGCGCAGGCCATGGACCAGGAGGCCTACACGGAGCTGCTGGAGTCACTTTCCCCGCGGTTCTATGCCAAGGCCTGGGCCGGGGCTGGCACCCAGCAGTAGCTCCGGCCGATCCTGAAACCGTTCCGGGTGGGGGTAGTCGTGCCCGAGGTTGAGGAAGACGTCGTCTTCCGAACTGCCGCCGGATTGAGGGCCGCAGACGCGCTGCGTCATCAAAAAAAACCCCTCCTGACCGAGCGTATTGCCGATCAGGAGGGGTTTCGTGGAGCCCCCTGCCGGATTCGAACCGGCGACCCCCTGTTTACAAGACAGGTGCTCTGGCCAACTGAGCTAAGGGGGCGTGCTGGCGGTCGAACAGACCCGCCATTCACGCAGCCGTTGCCAGTCGGATATACCAACCGGACAAACGGCGCTAGACAAGATTAGCCCAGAGCGCCCGTCCCCGTGAAACCGGATGTGTTTCACGGGGAACGGACGCCCGGGTGGCTCCTGTTACTTGTTGGCGTCGATTGCCGCTTGGACCGTTTCCACGAAGGTGTTCAGGTCGGCTTCGCTGCCGTTGACAAAAGCGGTGGGAGTGCCGGAAATGCCGTCGATCCGCGCCATCTGGTCCGCGTACTTCACGAAGGGACGGTAGGTGCCGTCGTCGATGCAGGATTCCACCGCGTCAGCGTCCGCGCCGGCGGCAGCGGCCATGTCCACCAGTCCGGCGTTATCCACCTCGCCGTTGGCGTGCTGGGCAAAGATGGCCTTCATGAAGTCCCAGTAGGACTCGGGGCTCTCGGAGGCAACACAGGCTGCGGCATTGGCACCGCGCGAGGAGTAGTTGGTGGGCGAGCCGCCGTCCAGGAACGCGACCGTGCGGTACTCGTACGTGATCTCGCCGGCGTCGAGCCACTTGGCGATCTGATCGTCGTAAGTTGCAGCGAAATCAGCGCAGTGCACGCAGTTGATGTCGACGTACTCCACCAGCGGGATGGGCTGGCCCGGCTCGCCCGCGGTGATGCCCGGCGGGACCGGTGCATTTTCATCCGCCTGGTCCGGAGCTTCGCCGAGGGAATCCACGTCCACGTCGAACGGCTCGGTGGGTTCCAGCGCACTGGTCGAGGTCAGGGTGAAGCCGCCGTACTGGTTGGCATTGGCCGGCGATTCCCCGCTGGAGGGAACCTTGCTGTTGACGTTGTTGACCACAATTGCCGCCACCAGGGCAACCACTGCAAGGATGGCTACCACCACGCCCCAGCGGATCAGGAGCCGGTTGCGGTGTTCCTTCTTCTGCTGCGCCTCGCGCATGGCGCGGGCCTGTTCGCGCGCAGCAGCAGTCCGCTCCGACTTGGTCGGCTTAAGATTCCGGTCAGTCATAGTTCCTCATGTCTCTCAACGCCGGCCGCGTTTCCGGGGCCTCTGGGCACATCTCCAAGTGTAGGCGGAACATACAACCCGCCCGTTGGCCAACGCCCGGGGACGGTACAAAGTTTCCGCGCTTCGATAGAGTGGCAATATACGACTAACCAACTAAGGGGTGCCATTCGTGAACGCTGAGGCCGATCCGAGCAGCAAGGGCGACGTGCCGGACGGGTATGGCGACTTCGATTTCATCGTGGTTTCCAACCGGCTCCCTGTGGACCGGGTAAGCACCGACGACGGCGAGGCGTGGCGCCGCTCCCCCGGAGGGCTGGTCACCGCACTTGCGCCGGTGATGGCCAAGGCGGACGGGGCCTGGGTGGGCTGGCCGGGTGCCCCCGACGAAACCGTGGAACCGTTTGACCACGACAACATGCACCTGAAGCCGGTCCCGCTGAGCACCGACGAGGTGGAGCTCTACTATGAGGGCTTCTCCAACGCCACGCTCTGGCCCCTCTACCACGACGTCATTGCCACACCGGAGTTCCACCGCACCTGGTGGGATGCCTACCGCACCGTGAACCGCCGGTTCGCCGACGCCGCCGCCTCCGTGGCAGCGGAGGGCGCCACCGTGTGGGTTCAGGATTACCAGCTGCAGCTTGTTCCGCAGCTGCTGCGCAAGGCACGGCCGGACCTGAAGATCGGCTTCTTCAACCACATTCCCTTCCCGCCGCTGGAAATCTTCGCCCAGCTGCCCTGGCGCCGGAACATTATTGAAGGCCTGCTCGGCGCTGACTTGATCGGCTTCCAGCGGCCCTCGGATGCCAGCAACTTCCTGCGCTGCGTCCGCCGCTTCGCGGGCTACACCATCCGCCAGCAGCAGGTGCACGTCACCACGGAGGACGGGCTGTCCTACGTTTCCCGCGCTGAAGCGTTCCCCATCTCCATTGACGCTGCGCAGATCGCGGAACTGGCCCAGCGCGAAGACATTATTGAACGCTCCAAGCAGATCCGCCGTGAACTGGGCAACCCGGACACCGTGATGCTGGGCGTGGACCGGCTGGACTACACCAAGGGCATCAGCCACCGGCTCAAGGCCTACGGGGAACTCCTGGAAGACGGCGAAATCACCGTCGAGAACGCTTCGATGATCCAGGTCGCCAGCCCCTCCCGCGAGCGCGTGGAACAGTACCGCCTGCTGCGCGAGGAGGTGGAGGGCACCGTGGGCCGGATCAGCGGCACCTACGACACCATCTCCAATACCGCGCTGCGCTACCTTCACCACAGCTATCCGGTGGAGGAAATGGTGGCGCTCTACCTGGCCGCCGACGTAATGCTGGTTACTGCCCTTCGGGACGGCATGAATCTGGTGGCCAAGGAGTACGTGGCCGCCCGCACGGGCAACACCGGTGCGCTGGTCCTCTCGGAGTTCACCGGTGCCGCCGATCAGCTGCGGCAGGCTGTGCTGGTCAATCCGCACGATATTGACGGCCTGAAGGCCTCCATTCTCACGGCCATGAACATGCCGGCCCGCGAGGCCAGCCGCCGGATGCGGCTGATGCGCCGGCAGGTACTGCAGAACGACGTCGAACGCTGGTCCCGGAACTTCCTGGACGCGCTCGAACAGGACCAGGACCGGGAGGACTAATGATCGATCCTGCCCTGCAGGAAGCATTGGAATCGCTGGCACAGACCCAAAAGCTGCTGGTGGCGGTGGACTTCGACGGCACGCTTTCGCCGCTGGTGGAACGGGCAGAAGACGCCCGGCCGCTGGAAGGTTCCGCGGCTGCTGTACGGGCGCTGGCAGCCCTGCCCCGGACGGATACCGCACTGATTTCCGGACGTGCCCTGGACAGCCTGCGCAGCGTGGCCTCCCCCGACCCGGAGACCCTGCTGATCGGCAGCCACGGCGCTGAGACCTGGACGGGGCCCAACGCCGAACCGCTGCAGTTGACCCCCGAGCAGGCGCAGCTGCTGGACCGCGCCCGCGCGGCCGTGGAATCCGTCGCCGCCCTGCACCCGGGTTCCCGGCTGGAAGACAAGCCGGCCGGGGTCGTCCTGCATACCCGCGGCATGGAAGCCGTGGTCGCTGCCGAGGCCACCGACGCGGTCCGGCGCGAATTGCAGCTGCTGGACGGAGTGCAGGTCACGGACGGCAAGTCGGTGCTGGAGGCTTCCGTGGTCCACACCAACAAAGGCGAAGGCATCACGGCGCTGCGGGAACTGACCGGTGCGACGGCGGTGCTCTTTGCCGGCGACGACGTCACGGACGAGCGCGGGTTCGAAGCGCTGGCGCCGGGCGACGTCGGCGTGAAGGTGGGCGAGGGCGACACCTCCGCCGCACACCGCGCAGCGTCCCCTGAAGCCTTCACCGAGGTGCTGGAGGAACTGGTGCGGCTGCGCCGCGCCGCCGTCGGCCGATAACGCCCGCAGCTCCGGCACCCAGCGGCACAGAACGTATGCAATACTGACCCTGTGAACCAGCTCACAGCATCGTTGTCGATGCCTGCCGCTGGTTCATGACCTCAACTACATAGCTCTCCATTCACAACGGATCGTCGGGCACGTACCTGCCCGTGAAGGGAAATACCATGGCAACGGTAACGTTTGACCAGGCCACACGCCTGTACCCGGGGACGGAACGCCCCGCGGTTGACAACCTCAGCCTCGAAATCGCCGACGGCGAGTTCCTGGTTCTCGTAGGCCCCTCGGGCTGCGGAAAATCCACCTCGCTGCGCATGCTCGCGGGGCTCGAAGACGTGAATTCCGGCCGGATCCTCATCGGTGACCGCGACGTCACCGATGTTCCGCCCAAGGACCGCGACATTGCCATGGTTTTCCAGAACTACGCGCTGTACCCGCACATGACCGTTGCGGACAACATGGGCTTCGCCCTGAAGATCGCTGGCATCGGCAAGGAAGAGCGGATGGAACGCGTCCGCGAGGCAGCGAAGCTGCTGGACCTCGAGGACTATCTGGACCGCAAGCCGAAGGCACTCTCCGGCGGCCAGCGCCAGCGGGTGGCCATGGGTCGAGCCATTGTGCGTAATCCGCAGGTCTTCCTGATGGATGAGCCGCTGTCCAACCTGGATGCCAAGCTGCGCGTGCAGACCCGCACCCAGATCGCTTCCCTGACCCGCCGCCTCGGGGTCACCACCGTCTACGTCACCCACGACCAGGTTGAGGCCATGACCATGGGCGACCGGGTAGCGGTGCTCAAGGACGGAATCCTGCAGCAGGTCGATACCCCGCGGAACCTGTACGACCACCCCAAGAACGTGTTCGTGGCCGGCTTCATCGGTTCCCCGGCCATGAACCTGCTCGAGCTGCCCGTGGTAGACCGCGGCGTCGCGTTCGGTGGCGCGGTGTACCCGGTGGAAAGTGCCGTCCTCGGCCAGGCTGCCGGCAACACGGTGACCTTGGGCGTGCGGCCCGAAGACCTGGAAATCGTCACCGAGGGCGAAGGCCTGCGGGTTGACGTGGACGTGGTCGAGGAACTCGGCGCCGACGCCTACGTGTACGGACACACCACGCTGGACGGCAACGAGCACGTTATTGTAGTCCGCGTCGACGGGCGCCGTCCTCCGATGAAGGGCGACACCCTCCACGTACGTCCGCAGAAGGGCCATGTGCACCTCTTCGACACCTCCAGCGGAGAACGGCTGGCGGAACAGGCATAAGCGTCCTCAGGAAACATGCGGTGGCTCCCTTGCTCAACTAAACTTTTGGGTGGGGAGCCACCGCTTTTTCGTTACCGCTTGCTCTAGACGTAAGGGCTTTCGCCTATGACAGATTCCGCTTCCGCCAACTGGCAGAACGAACCCACTGACTGGGACCAGGCCGGCAAGCTGCCCCGCACCACACGCGCCTCAACTGACCGGATCAATACCCTTGGTTCGCTGAACATCACGGCAGCCTCCATGGACCCCGCCCTGCTGGATTTGCCATGGCACATCCCGCTGGAGGAATGGCCCAAGGAAAACCTTGCCGCCCTCCCCCGCGGCATCTCCCGCCACGTGGTGCGCTTTGCCCGGCTGGGTGACTCCCTCATCGCCATCAAGGAAACCAGCGAGCACGTGGCGCGGCAGGAGTACCACATGCTGCGCAAGCTCCGCCGGCTCAATGTCCCGGCCGTGGCCCCGGTGGCAGTCATCACCGGGCGCTTGGACCCCAACGGGGAAGAACTGCAGCCCGTCCTCGTGACCCGGCACCTGCGTTTTTCCCTGCCCTACCGTGCTGTCTTCTCCCAGACCCTCCGGGAAGTCACCCTGACCCGGCTGATCGATGCTCAGGCGCTGCTGCTGGTACGCCTGCACCTGGCGGGTTTCTACTGGGGCGACGTTTCCCTGTCCAACACCCTGTTCCGGCGCGACGCCGGAGCGTTTGCCGCCTACCTGGTGGATGCAGAAACCGGGGAGCTATACCCCGAGCTCTCCAAAGGGCAGCGCGAATACGACCTTGAAATTGCCCGGGTCAACATTGCCGGGGAGCTCATGGACCTGGCCGAAGGCGGCCTGATCGAAGAGTCGGTGGACCCGCTGGCCACCAGCGAACGGATCATGGACTCCTACCGCGGACTCTGGGCAGAGCTGACCGAGCAGGAATCCTTCGGGCTGGGTGACCGCTGGCGGGTGGACGCCCGAATCCGGCGGCTGAACGATCTGGGCTTCGACGTCGACGAGCTCTCCATCAGCACGACGCCGGACGGCTCCCAGGTCCAACTGCAGCCCAAGGTGGTCGACGCCGGCCACCACCAGCGCCGGCTGCTGCAGCTAACGGGAATTGATGCCCAGGAAAACCAGGCCCGCCGGCTGCTCAATGACATGGATTCCTACCGTGCGACCAACCACCCGGAGCTGGATGAGGAACTGAGCGCCCATCTGTGGGTCACCCAAGTCTTCGAACCGATCGTCAAGGCTGTTCCACGGGACCTGGGCAGCAAGCTGGAAGCGGCCGAAGTGGTGCATGAGGTGCTCGAACACCGCTGGTACATGTCAGAGAAAGCCAACCGGAATGTGCCCATGGCCGAGGCCGTGCAGTCCTATATGGACACCATCCTGCGTCACCGGCGCGATGAAGCGGCCATCCTGCTCAGCACCGACACCCGGACCATGGAGATCCTTGACGCGGGTGGAGCCCCTTCCTAGGCCGGGGCTCAGTGGCGACGGCGGAGGTCAGTGGCGACGGCGGGGCTCAGTAACCGTAGCTGGGCGCGGAGAACGCAACAATGATGATGACAATGATGTAAATGATGAAAAGCGCGGTTAACAGGCTGCCAATCACGATGCCAGCCACGGCCATTCCGTTGCTCATACCCGCCTTTCGCGACTGCTTCAAGCCGATCATGCTCAAGATAAGCCCAACGAGCGGTGCGAAAAACGAGGTGATGAGCCCGGCCAGGCCCAGGGACTGACCCGGGTTGATTGGCGGCTGGCCGTATGAGGGGTAGGCGCCCTGCTGGCCGTAAGCGGGATAACCCGGCTGCTGGCCGTAGCCAGGATACGGCTGCTGGCCATAGCCGGGGTACGGCTGCTGCACGTACCCCGGCTGATCCTGCTCACCATAGCCGGGGTACGGCTGCTGCCCGTACCCGGACTGATCCCGCTCACCGTAGCCGGGATAACCGGGCTGCTGACCGTACGGCTGCTGACCGTAACCGTACTGATCTGCGTTGGCCGGTTTGCCGCCGTCCGGCGCGTTCCCCTGCTGCCACTCCGGCTTGTTCTCTGCCACGAGGCTTTCCCCTTGGAATAGGTGTACGCAGCACAGGGCGAATAGTTCCTGCGCAGGACGTCAGTGTGACGTAGCCCAATCCTAGCCAACACCCGCAAGCGGCCCTTAGCAGGGTGAGCTTAATCTCCTGTGACCTTCTACGCGCAGTCCGGACTAGAGCTGGCAGGAGTCGTTAAATGGAAATGTACCCCCTGCCCTTTCTCCGGACCCTAGAAGGAGCCGCCAGATGGAGAACCAATTGGCTGAAACCTTCAGCCGTCCCGACCTGCGCCTGGTCCCCGTCCACGAGGCGACAGCCTCACGCGAATGGTGGCGCTCTTCAGTGATCTACCAGATCTACCCCCGCTCGTTCCGGGACCTGCGCGGGGACGGCGTGGGAGACCTGCAGGGCATCACCGCAGAACTCGGAACACTGGCAGAACTGGACATCGACGCCGTCTGGCTATCCCCGTTCTACCGCTCCCCGCAGAAGGACGCCGGCTACGATGTTGCCGATTACTGCTCCGTGGATCCCATGTTCGGCACCCTGGAGGATTTTGACGCACTCGTCGCCGAAGCCGGCCGGCACGGCATCCGCGTCATCGTGGACCTGGTCCCCAACCACTGCTCCGACCAACATCCGCTCTTCCAAGCCGCCCTTGCCTCCGGCCCTGGTTCCCCCGAACGGGACATGTTTGTTTTCCGCGACGGCACCGGAGAGCACGGCGAAAACCCGCCCAACAACTGGCAGTCCCACTTCGGCGGCCCCGCCTGGACCCGCGTCACCGAAGCGGACGGGATGCCCGGTCAGTGGTACCTGCACCTCTTTGATACCTCCCAGCCGGATTTCAACTGGGACTCACCGGCAGTGCATGCCGAGTTTGAACGCATCCTGCGCTTCTGGCTGGATCGCGGCGTCGGCGGCTTCCGCGTGGACGTCGCCCATGCCCTGATCAAGAAATCCGGGCTGCCGGATTGGGGCGGCCGCGCCGACGGGTCCTCCTCCGAGGGCTACCCCGGGGCCGAGGCCCCCATGTTCGGACAGCCCGGCATCCATGACATTTACCGGTCCTGGCGGAAAATCCTGGACTCTTACGACGGAGACCGGGTGCTGTGCGCCGAAGCGACCATCGACCCGATAGACCGGCTGACCGACTGGGTGCGGGCCGACGAAATGCACCAGACCTTCAATTTCGCCTACCTGCACCACCGGTGGGACGCACCGGACCTCCGGCACGTCATCGAGTCCTCGCTGCGCGCCTTCGACAAAGTGGGAGCCCCCACCACCTGGGTGCTCTCCAACCACGACGTCGTTCGGCACACCAGCCGCTTCGGCCTGACCGGAGCCGGACCGCGGACCGGCGACGGGCTTGGACCGCTCGACGAACAGCCCAACATGGAACTCGGCCTGGCCCGGGCGCGGGCCGCTACGCTGCTGATGCTCGGACTGCCAGGCGGTGTATACCTGTATCAGGGCGAAGAACTGGGCCTGCCGGACCACACCCTGCTTCCCAACGAGTTCCGCCAGGATCCCACCTTCCACCGCACCGCCGGCGAACGGGTGGGTCGGGACGGAAACCGGGTGCCGCTGCCATGGAAGGCCAACCGGCCCAGCTACGGATTCAGCGATGCAGGAAAGACGTGGCTGCCGCAGCCGCCCATCTGGGGCAGGCATTCCCGGGACATTCAGCAGCACAACCCCGAATCCACGCTGCACATGTACCGCAGAGCTCTGTCTTCGCGCCGGGAGCTGCGTCTGGGCGACGGCTCGCTGGCGTGGTGGCCGGAGCACGACGCCGAGGGGCTGGTTGCCTTTGTTAACGGCGGCATCCTAGTGGCCATGAACATGGGTGAATTCCCCGTGCAGCTGCCCCACCTTCCGCTGCTGCTGGGCAGCGCCGGCGACGCCCTGGAAGGCGACCGGCTGCGCCCGAACCGCACCGTATGGATGCGTCTGGATCCGTAGGCGGTTCCGTGCGGCGCTCCCTGCACCTCTGCCCACCGCTGGAGCGAAGCCCCCGCCTGCAACTAAACCCCCGGAACGGCTTTGCCCGGGTTGAGAATTCCGGCCGGGTCGAACAGCGTTTTGACCCGGCGCTGGAGCTCGAGCAGCTCCGCTGCCTGTTCTTCCGGCAGCCAGCGCAGCTTGAACTGGCCTATCCCGTGTTCACCGGTGATAGTGCCGCCCAGCGCCAGCGCAACGCGGATGGACTCGTCCAACGCCGCGTCCAGGCGCTGTCGGCCGTCCGTATCGCCGTCCTGCACCCAGAAGGTCGGGTGCAGGTTTCCGTCTCCGGCATGCGCCACCACCTTCAGGTTCACCCGGTGGTCCGCTGCCATGCGCTCAAGCTCTGCCACGTACCGGACCAGGGATGAACGCGGGACGGCGACGTCCTCACCGACCCGCACGCGCCCGGTTACGGGGTCCCCTCGGCTGTGCCGGCGCAATTCGACCAGCTGCTCCGCCTCTTCCGAGCCTTCCATCGTGACGCTTCCGCCCAGTTCGGTGAGCACGGAACGCACCACCTGCGCCTCGGCGTCAGCGCCGAACCCATCCGTTTGAACCAGCAGAAGGGCATCACCCCGGTGCCGCAGGCTGCTGCCGTGCACCTCGTCCAGGGCCAGCAGCGTGGCGCCGTCCAGCAGTTCAAGGATGGCGGGCTGCACCCGTTGGGCGCCAATGGCGAGAACGCCTGCCGCCGCCGTCGGAAAGTCCGGGAAAAACGCAGCGATGGTGCAGGATTGGACCGGCATATACCGCAGCCGCACGGTGATGCCCACGATAACCCCCAAGGTGCCCTCCGAACCGGTGAACAGCCCCGTGAGGTCATAGCCGGCCACGCCCTTAAAGGTCCGGTGTCCGGTGCTGATCAGCGTTCCGTCCGCAAGGACAACGTCCAGGCGGAGTACGGCATCGCGGGTTACTCCGTACTTCGCGCAGCGCAGTCCCCCGGCGTTGGTTGCCACGTTGCCGCCGATGGTGGAAATCCGGTAGCTCGCCGGGTCCGGGGCGTACATCAACCCGTAACCTGCGGCCGCGGTGTTCAGGTCCGCATTGATAACACCGGGTTCGACGACGGCGGTCTCGTCCTCGGCGTTTAGTTCCAGGATCCGGTTCATCCGCTCCAGGCTCAGGACGATGCACCCGGGCGTAGCGTGCGCCCCGCCGGACACTCCGGTGCCGGCTCCGCGGGTCACCACAGGCGTGCCGCTTTCCGTGGCCCAGCGCATCACCGCCTGGACATCCCGAACGCTTGTTGCCCACACAACGGCCAACGGCTCGATGTATTCAAGGACCGGGCCCTGATCCGTGGCATACATCGCCCGGATCTCCGGCGATGTATCTACGTGCAGCCCGGGGCCGGCGAGGGGCAGGTTCTGCAAGGCATCCAGGGACATGCCAGCAGACTACCGCGCGCCCATGAACCTCGCGTAGCGGTCCAGTATCTCTTCCCACTCGCCGTTGATCCGCTCGTATTCTTCGGCAGGTTCCGGCAGCCGCTCCAGTCCGCCGTGGCGGACGGTCACCTTGGTGCTTCCATCGGCATCCGGTGTGAACTCGACCCGTACGTCGGTAGGGATTCGGGGGCTATGGCCGGCCACCCAGTCCATTTCCAAGCTGTTGTCCGGCTCCTTGGTTCGCACCGTGGCCCACACCGCTGTTTCGCCGTCGGGTCCGGTTTCGGTCAGCACACCGCCCTCAAACTCGGGGTGGGTTCCCTCGCCAAACTCGGTCAGGTCTTCCGGCCACCACAGGTGCAGGTAGTCGGTGAAACCGTTAAAGGCCTCGTGCTGGTCCCGAGGCACCCGGCAGGAGGCAACTACCTCTGCAACGGCGGCCCGGGAAGCACCGTCGGCGGGGACGGAAACGGGTTCCTCCGCATGTGAAAACAAGGAAAAGCTCATGCCTTCCACCCTATCGCCACGGCCGCGGGGCTTCGAAAAGTCAGGGCACCGGAAGGCCGCCCAGGCATCGTTTGACGGGTTAAACAGGTGAGGCCCGTACCAACACTGGTACGGGCCTCACCCCACAATTTGTCCGGCGGTGACCTACTCTCCCACACCCTCCCGGATGCAGTACCATCGGCGCTGTGGGTCTTAGCTTCCG
>NZ_JAJJOC010000019.1:0-73822 GCF_020907365.1 Arthrobacter sp. zg-Y750
TGTTCATACAGACACAATGCCGGGGCCAAGGAAAATTGGCCGCCAGGCACTGCACTAAATTCGAAACCAGCTAAAAAAACCATTCCAGCCCACGGGGTGGGCGGAACAGTCGATTCAACCAATTAAAATAAATTGGTATCAATAAACTTGGCACACTATTGAGTTCTCAAACAACAGACTGCTTCCGGCACCAGCAGGCTGATCCATCAGGATCAAAGCTCTGCGTCGCTCCGGAGCAACTTTTCTATCCTAGCCGCGCTTCTGCGTGAGTGTCAAACCGGCGTTTGTCCATCCGGCGAACCGGCGGGAAGACGTGCTCCCCCAGACTCACAACCGTTCGAACCTCTCGATCAGCGCGGGAATTAAGCTTAGCACGGTTTCTGCCTGGCCGCTTACGCATGCCAGGCAGAAACCGATCCCACCGGCTGCACCGCCGGTGCGCAGTACTACTGCTTGGGCATCAGGTACAGGACACCGAGCGGCGGGACGGTCAGGGTGGCCGAGGCAGGCTGGCCGTTGCACGCCCCTTCAACCGCCTGGACCACTCCCATATTGCCGACACCGGAGCCGCCAAACTCGGCGGCGTCGGTGTTGAGCGCTTCAACCCACTCCCCCGACCACGGCATCCCCAACCGGAAGTTCTCGTGCGGAGCGCCGGCAAAGTTCGCCACGCAGACCAACGGATTGCCCTGGTGATCCCATCGGATGAAGGACAGGACGTTGTGCGCCCCGTCGTTCTCATTGATCCACTGGAACCCGGCGGGCTCGTTGTCCCGGTCGGACAGGGCAGGGGTGTTGCGGTAAATCTCGTTGAGCTGCTTCACCATCAGCTGGATGCCCTTGTGCTGCGGGGTATCCGTCAGGTACCAGTCCAGCCCGTACTGCTCGGACCATTCCGCTTCCTGGCCGAACTCCGTGCCCATGAAGATCAACTGCTTGCCGGGGTGCGCCCACTGGAAGGCCAGGTAGGCGCGCAGGTTGGCCAGCTGCTGCCAGCGGTCACCGGGCATCTTGCGCAGCAGCGAACCCTTGCCGTGCACTACTTCGTCATGGCTGATGGGCAGCAGGAAGTTCTCGGTATACGCGTAAACCAGCGAGAACGTGAGCTTGGCATGGTGGTAGACGCGGTTGATCGGGTCTTCGGCCATGTACTCGAGGGTGTCGTGCATCCAGCCCATGTTCCATTTCAGCCCAAACCCGAGACCCCCCGTGCTCGTGGGGCGGGTGACACCGGGGAAAGCCGTGGACTCTTCGGCGATCATCACGATGCCCGGAACCCGCTTGTAAGCGGTTGCATTGACCTCCTGCAGGAAGGAGATCGCTTCCAGGTTTTCGCGTCCGCCGAACGCGTTGGGACGCCACTGGTCCGCAGGCCGGGAATAGTCGAGGTAGAGCATGGATGCAACGGCATCCACGCGCAGGCCGTCAATGTGGAACTCCTCGAGCCAGTAAAGCGCATTGGCCACCAAGAAGTTGCGCACTTCGCGGCGTCCGTAATCGAAGATCAGCGTGCCCCAGTCGGGCTGCTCGCCGCGCAGCGGATCGCCGTGCTCGTAGAGGGTCTGGCCGTCGAACTTGGCCAGCGCCCAGGAGTCCTTGGGGAAGTGTGCCGGCACCCAGTCCAGGATGACGCCGATACCGGCCTGGTGGAGCCGGTCCACCAGGTAGCGGAACTCATCCGGATGCCCGAAACGGGCGGTGGGGGCAAAGTACGAGGTGACCTGGTAGCCCCAGGAGCCGCCGAACGGGTGTTCGGCCACGGGCATGAATTCCACGTGGGTGAAGCCCTGCCATGCCACGTACTCCGCGAGCTGGTCGGCCATCTCGCGGTAGTTCAGGCCCAGGCGCCAGGAGCCCAGGTGCACTTCGTACACACTCATGGGCGAGTTGTGCGGATCGCGTGCTGCACGCGCTTCCATCCACTCGGCGTCCTCAAACGTGTAGGTGGACTCGACCACGCGGGATCCGGTCAGGGGCGGCACCTCGGTGCCCTTGGCCATGGGGTCGGCCTTTTCCCGCCACACGCCGTCGCTGCCCAGGATTTCGTACTTGTAGCGGGCACCGGGTTCGACGCCGGGAAGGAAAAGCTCCCAGACGCCGGATCCGCCGAGGGAGCGCATGGCATTAATGGCACCGTTCCAGCCGTTGAAATCGCCCTTGACGCGCACTGCCTGTGCATTGGGCGCCCAGACGGCGAAGCTCACGCCGTGGATGTCGCCGAGCACTGAGTTGTAGTGGTGCAGGTTGGCCCCGAGCACGGTCCACAGGTTTTCGTGCCGGCCTTCGCCAATCAGGTGCAGGTCCATATCCCCCAGTGAGGGCAGGAAGCGGTAGGGATCGTCGAACATCTGGGGTTCGCCGCCGTCGTAGGTCACCTCTACCCGGTAGTCGGGCACAGTACCGGGGGTCCCTGCCTGAAGCGCGCCTACCCAGATGCCGTTGTACTCGTGCCGAAGCGGCAGCCGCCCGTCGGGCGTCACGGCAACGACTTCCTGCGCCAGCGGGCGCAGCGTCCGGATGGTCACCGTTCCGGACTCGTTTGCGTGGGCACCGAGAACGGCGTGCGGCTGGTAATAGCGGCCTTCGGATACGGCCTGCAGCACGTCTTCGGTCACGGGTACGGGCGCCGGGGCCGGTGCTGCTGTGTCCGGGTTGCCGGCAGCCGGAACATCGGGAGCCTCGGGTTCGGCGGTGGCTGCTGCGGACCGCGGCTTGCGGGGCTTATTCATGGTGCTCTCTTCCTGGCTGTCGTCGTCCGCACGCATGGCGTTCTCGGCCTGGGCCAGAATCTGCCGAACGGCTTTAGCCGGCACACTGACCCAGCGGGGACGGTTTCGAATCTCGTACACAACTTCGTACAGCGCCTTATCCAGCCACAGGGCCAGGAACAGCGGGTCGCTGCGGTTGATGGCGGTGCCGGTTTCCTTCTCGTAACCGCGCAGGAACGCATCCGAGGCGGCCGCAGCCCAGCGGTAGGCGGCCTCGTTGCGCTGCACGGCGTCAGCTCCATACTCTTCGCCGGCAGCATCTTCGCCGGCAGCGCCGTCGATCAGGGCGACGCCGGCTGCGTAGTCAATGGAGCGCAGCATTCCGACGACGTCGCGCAGCGGGGCATCCGGAACGCTTCGTTCCGCGGCAGGCCGCAGCGGCTCCCCTTCGAAATCCAGGACGATCCAGCCGCGCTCAGGTGCGCGCAGCACCTGGCCGAGGTGGTAATCGGCATGGATCCGCTGCAGGTTGGGCAGGGTCTGGAGGTTTCCGAGCTGCTCCAGCAGGTACTCCACGGCGTCCGCGAAGGGACCCACTGTTTCGCCGGCTTCTTTCCAAGCCCACCGGATCCGGGCGCTGAGCGCGGACAGGAACTCTGCGCGTTCAATCGCCGACGGCGGACGGCTGCCGAAAGCTGCCGCGAGCTGCTGGTGGATCCGGCCGGTGGCAGCCCCCAGCTCTTCGGCCTCTGCCGAGAAGTCCCTGCCCTCAAGGGCTGCCGCGGAGGCGATCCGCCAGGCGTCCTGGCTGCCGGGGAAGAATTCGCGCAGGACGGACAGGTGTCCGGTCAGCAGGGTTTCCCCCGTTTCGTCCGCAATATCCTTCCAGGTGCCCGTGACCCACCCGTACGTTGCCGGCACATCCACCGAGCCGACCTCGGTCAACCGGGCGCTGACCTCGACGTCGGGGCTGACGCCGGCGGCCACAACGCGGTAGAACTTGACGATCAACGGTGCCTCGGGAGCCTGTACGACCACCGAGGTGTTGGACTGTTCACCCTTAAGCAGCTTGGTGGGCAGCGGTTCCACAAACGGCTCCCAGTCCTCGAAGCCGTCCTGGGCAAAACCGTGGGTGTGGCCGTCCAGGGATGATGCCTGGGCCCGCATGAGTTCAAGCCAGGCTGTGACGAACACCGGGTCGGCGGTGGCGTCGTACAGCCACCGCTCCCCCAGTTCCTCGTGGTGCGCCCGTCCCAGCAGGGACGCTTCGAGTTCGGGCGCAGCGTTTGACCGGTAGCTCACCGGCACGCTGATCACATCCCGGCGGTCGCCGGAGACGACGGCGATGAGGTGCACTTCCATGCCCACCTCGCCGTCGGGATCCTCGAGGCGGATGCCGCCGACCCGTTCCAGCAGCACATCCCGGCCCTTGGCCGGGAACCATCGCTGGCCGGGCAGCCAGGACGTCAGGATTTCGGGCAGGGACGGGTTCAGCTGGGTCATCGCCGTGCGGCCTCCGAGATTGGAATCATGGGAATAGCTTCGGTCTGCGGCGAAGAGGTGTCGGATTTCACCGACCGCAGGCGCAGCCAGTAGAAGTCATGGCTGCCCAGGGTCAAGGTCAGCGCCCCGTCATCCCCAATGGTGGGGAAGAGAGTGCCGCCGAAGGCATCGCGCAGGCCGCGGTTGGCAAATTCAGGCAGCTTCATGGACGCGGAAATAGGGTGCTGGGACAGGTTGAAGATGCACAGCATCGTCTCCCCCGGCTCTCCTTCCGGGTTGTTGTCCGGAAGCTCACGCACGAAGGCCAGGGCTGCCTCTGCGTCCGTGGGCACGTTCCGGTAGGATCCCAGCCCGAAGGCAGGGTGGGCCCGGCGGACCATGATCATCTGCCGGATCCAGTGCAGCAGGGAGCTGGAGCTGGCCAGCTGCGCCTCCACGTTGACGTGGTTGTAGTGGTAGACCAGCGACTGGACCACGGGCAGGTACAGCTTTCCCGGATCAGCCGTGGAGAACCCGGCGTTGCGGTCCGGGTTCCACTGCATGGGCGTGCGCGAGGAGTCCCGGTCTTCGAGCCAGATGTTGTCGCCCATGCCCAGCTCGTCCCCGTAGTACAGGAACGGGCTGCCAGGCAGGGCCAGCAGCATCGCGTGGATCAGTTCGATTTCGGAACGGGAGTTGTCCAGCAGCGGAGCCAGCCGGCGCCGGATGCCGATGTTGGCCCGCATCCGCGAATCCGGGGCGTACCAGCCGAGCATGGCCTGGCGTTCCTCATTGGTCACCATTTCCAGGGTCAGCTCGTCATGGTTGCGCAGGAAGGTCCCCCACTGTGCGCCCGGCGGGATGGCCGGGGTTTCCTCCATGGTCTGGATGATGGGGGCTGCCTTCTGGTCCCGCAGCGCGTAGAACAGCCGCGGCATGATCGGGAAGTGGAAGCACATGTGGCATTCGTCGCCAGTCTCGTCGCCGAAGTACTCCACCACTTCGTGCGGCATCTGGTTGGCTTCGGCGATGATGACCCGGCCCGGATAGTTTTCATCCACCATGGTCCGCAGGTCCTTGAGGAACCGGTGCGTGGCGGGCAGGTTCTCGCAGTTCGTGCCGTCTTCTTCGAACAGGTACGGGATGGCATCCGCACGGAACCCGTCGATGCCCTGGTCCAGCCAGAACCGGACGACGTCGAAGATCGCCTCGACAACCTTGGGGTTCTCGAAGTTCAGGTCCGGCTGGTGGCTGAAGAACCGGTGCCAGAAGAACTGCCGGCGGACCGGGTCGAAGGTCCAGTTCGATTCCTCGGTGTCCACGAAGATGATCCGGGCGTCTTCGTACTTCTCATCCGTGTCCGACCAGACGTAGAAGTCGCCGTAGGGGCCGTCCGGATCATTGCGGGACTCCTCGAACCAGGGGTGCTTGTCGGAGGTGTGGTTCAGCGGGAGGTCGATGATGACGCGGAGTCCGCGCGCATGCGCTTCGGCCACCAGGCGCTTGAAATCGCTGATGGTGCCGAACTCGTCCAGGACGTCGTAGTAATCGGAGATGTCATAGCCGCCGTCGCGCAGGGGCGACTTGAAGAACGGCGGCAGCCAGAGGCAGTCGATGCCCAGCCACTGCAGGTAGTCGAGTTTTTCGATCAGGCCGCTGAAGTCACCTGATCCGTCCCCGTTGGCATCCGCGAAGCCGCGGACAAGTACTTCATAAAAAACGGCCTTGCGGTACCAATGCGGATCATTGGTCAAGCCGGGTGCGTGCAGTTGAAACGGGTTGGGCACTAGGAGTTCCTCCGAACGGACAGGATGTGCGCGGGTTCAAAATGGGCGTCAAGTCGGACGTAGTTGTGGGCTCCCCAGCGCCAGCTCTGGCCGCTGATGAGGTCATCCACCCAGAAGGTGCCGTCTTCGTTGAAGTCCGCAGGGGTCAGGTGAAGGGCATCGAGGTCGAGGCTTACCGTGGATTCGCGGGCGCTGTGGGGGTCCACATTGACCACGATAATCAACGTGTCACTGCTGGACGGATCACCGGGCCGGACCTGCTTGTGCTTGGAGTAGACCACCGTCGCCTCGTCGGTGCTGGAGTGGACCGTCAGGTTCTCCAAGTCGCCCAGGGCGGGATGGCTGCGGCGGATCTCGTTCAGCCGGGTGATGTAGGGAGCCAGGCTGCGGCCCTCTGCTTCGGCGGCAGCGAAGTCACGCTGCTTGTACTCGAACTTTTCGTTGTCGATGTACTCCTCGGCCCCGGGCCGGGCCACATGTTCAAAGAGCTCGTAGCCGGCGTAGACGCCCCACAGCGGGCTGCCGGTGGACGCCAGCACCGCACGGATCTTGAAGGCGCCGGGGCCTCCGTACTGCAGGAACTCGGTGAGGATGTCGGGGGTGTTGACGAAGAAGTTCGGACGGAAGAACGCCGCCGAGTCATGGGAGACCTCGGTGAAGTAGTCCTCGATCTCCTTGCGGGAGTTCCGCCAGGTGAAGTAGCTGTAGGACTGCTGGAACCCGGCTTTGGCCAGGGCATGCATCATGGGCGGGCGGGTGAAGGCCTCGGCCAGGAAAATGACGTCCGGGAACTCGTCATTGACCGTGCTGATCAGCCATTCCCAGAAGCGCAGCGGCTTGGTGTGCGGGTTGTCCACGCGGAAGATCCGCACACCGTGGCTGATCCACAGGCGCACGATGCGCAGGATCTCCTGCGCCAGGCCCTCGTAGTCATTGTCGAAGTTCAGGGGATAAATGTCCTGGTACTTCTTCGGCGGGTTCTCCGCGTAGGCAATGGAGCCGTCCACGCGGGTGGTGAACCATTCCGGGTGGCTCTGCACCCAGGGATGGTCGGGGGAAGCCTGGAGGGCGAGGTCGATGGCCACTTCCAGCCCAAGCCCGCGGGCGGTGTCCACGAAGGCATCAAAATCTTCGAAGGTGCCCAGGTCCGGGTGGATGGCGTCGTGGCCGCCTTCGGCCGCACCGATGGCCCAGGGCGACCCGGGGTCCTGCGGGCCGGCGACCAGCGTGTTGTTCGGGCCCTTGCGGTGGCTGGTGCCGATCGGGTGGACCGGCGGCAGGTAGATCACGTCGAACTGCATGTCCGCCACGCGCTGCAGGCTGCCGGCGGCCGTGCGGAAGGTTCCCGAAGTCCACTCCCGTGTGGCTGGATCAAGGACCGCGCCTTCGGAGCGGGGGAAGAATTCGTACCAGGCGCCCCGGCCGGCAAGTTCGCGCTCCACCAGGATCGGGAACCGGTCAGAGCTGGTGACCAGGTCGCGGATGGGATCGCGGTCCAGTACTTCGGTCACCGCGGGGATGGCGGCGGCGGCCAGGCGCTCCTCGACGGGCCGTCCGGTATCGGCGAGCGCTGCTGCAGCGGACCGCAGGACATCTGCGTCGGACCCGGTGCGCTCCGCTGCGGCGGCTGCGAACAGGTGGTGGCCTTCGGTAAGCATCAGCTCGACGTCGACGCCGGCGGCGATCTTCACTTCCGCGTTGTGGTGCCAGGTGGCGTAGAGGTCGGCCCAACCCTCCACGGCGAAACTCCAGCGCCCGGTGTCTGCGGGGCGAAGCATTCCTTCCCAGCGGTCCAGGCCCAGGCCGACCGGGTGCATCCGGTTCCGGGCGGCCACGTTGCCCTGGGGGTCGTACAGCACAGCGCTGGCACCCACGAGGTCATGGCCTTCGCGGAATACGGTGGCACCGATGACCAGGTCCTCGCCCGGAACGGCTTTGGCGGGGAAACGGCCGTACTCAACCACGGGGGACACATTGGTTACGGGTATCCGGCCAAACCGGAGGTCCTTGGGCGGCAGGTCTTCTGGTGTCAATGCGCTGGATGTGGTCACAGACTAGACGTTAGCGAGATTTTGGGCAGAATGCTAAGGCAACGTACTTTTTGCGGGAATCGCCGCAGGTGGGCCCGGGTTTCACCTGCTTTTCAAGGCCTGCGGGAAATTCCGTTGCTTTTGTCAGTTATTCCGGTTTATGCCGCCGCGAAGTGCGCTAGCCTAACCGGGGTGAAGGCAATCCGCAGATTTACCGTCCGCACTGTCCTACCTCCCAGCATTGAGCCCCTCGGGCGGCTGGCCTGGAATTTGCGCTGGTCCTGGCACCAGCCCACGCTCCGGCTGTTCGAGAGCCTGGACCCCGAGGCCTGGCGTACCAGCGGCGGCGATCCGGTGAAGCTGCTGGGCACCGTAAGCCGGGACAAGCTTGAGCGCATTGCCCAGGATGAGCATCTGGTCTCCGTCATCCAGGACCTGGGCGAAGACCTCGACAAATACCTCCATGAACCGCGCTGGTACCAGGGACTGGGCGAGGACGCTCCGCAGTCCATTGCCTACTTCTCCCCTGAGTACGGCATCAGCGCCGTGCTGCCGCAGTACTCCGGCGGCCTGGGCATCCTGGCCGGCGATCATTTGAAGGCCGCCTCGGACCTGGGTGTGCCGCTGATAGCCGTCGGGCTGCTCTACAAGGCCGGCTACTTCAAGCAGGCGCTGTCCCGGGACGGCTGGCAGCTCGAAACCTACCCCGTGCTGGATCCCAACGGCCTGCCGCTGACCCTGCTGCGGGAGGAGGACGGCAGCCCGGCCAAAATCGCCCTTCCGCTGCCGGACAACCGGCAGCTGACGGCACAGATCTGGCGCGCCGACGTCGGGCGGGTTCCGCTGCTGCTGCTGGACTCCGACGTCATCGGCAACGACGACGCCGCCCGCGGCATCACCGACCGGCTCTACGGCGGCGGCGGAGACCACCGCCTGCAGCAGGAACTGCTGCTGGGCATGGGCGGGGCCAAGGCGCTGCGTGTGTTCCAGCGGCTGACCCATGCTCCCGCGGCTGAGGTCTTCCACAGCAACGAGGGCCACGCCGGGTTCCAGGGCGTGGAACGGATCCGGGAGCTGATGGATGAGGGCATGACCTGGGAGGAAGCACTGACCGTTGCCCGCGCTTCCACGGTCTTCACGACCCACACCCCGGTGCCGGCCGGCATTGACCGGTTCGAGCAGGCCCAAATCCGCCATTTCTTCAGTGCTGGGCTGGCCCAGTCGGTCCCCACGGACCGGATCCTGGCGCTCGGCGCGGAGAACTATGAGGGCGGCGACCCGTCCAAGTTCAACATGGCCGTGATGGGCCTGCGGCTGGCGCAGCGGGCCAACGGCGTGGCGAAACTGCACGGAGAAGTGTCCCGGGAAATGTTCTCCGGCCTCTGGCCCGGCTTCGACGTCTCCGAGGTGCCCATCACCTCGGTCACCAACGGCGTGCACGTCCCCACCTGGATTGACCCGGAGGTGACGGCCCTGGCCAGCGAAAAGTTCGGTGTGTCCACCGTCCACGACCGCGACTGGGGCCGGGCATACGAGATCGACGACAAGGACCTGTGGGACCTGCGGCGGAAGCTGCGCAGCAACCTGGTGCAGGACGTGCGGCAGCGGGTCAAGAACGCCTGGCGCAAGCGGGGGGCTTCGGACGCGGAACTGGCCTGGAGCGAGCACGTCCTGGACCCGGGCGTGCTGACCATCGGCTTTGCGCGACGCGTGCCCACCTATAAGCGGCTGACCCTGATGCTGCGGGATCCGGACCGGCTGAAGGCACTGCTGCTGCATCCAACCAGGCCCATCCAGGTGGTGGTGGCGGGCAAATCCCATCCCGCCGATGAGCAGGGCAAAAAGATGATCCAGGACCTGGTGCGTTTCACGGACGACCCGGCGGTGCGTCACCGGATTGTGTTCCTGCCCAATTACGACATTGCCATGGCACGGACTCTGTTCCCCGGCTGCGACGTGTGGCTGAACAACCCGCTGCGGCCGTTGGAGGCATCTGGAACGTCCGGCATGAAGTCGGCCATCAACGGCGGCCTGAACCTGTCCATCCTTGATGGCTGGTGGGATGAAATGTACGACGGCAACAACGGCTGGGCCATTCCCTCCGCCAACCCCAGCAAAGGCACCCGCACCCGTGAGGTGTACAGCGCGGACCAGCGCGACGACATCGAGGCGGCAGCACTGTATGACCTCCTGGAGAACTCGGTGGCACCCATGTTCTACGGTGCCGAGCCCCCCGCAGATGCGGGCGCGGCCGGCCCTTCCGAACCGCCCGCCGATTCCCTGCCGCACGAGTGGCTGGAAATGGTCAAGCACACCCTCGCGGACCTGGGCCCGAACGTCTCCGCCTCGCGGATGCTCAAGGACTATGTGAACCGGCTGTACCGGCCGGCAAGCTCGTCGGGGCGGGCCATGACGGCGGAGGGATACTCCGCCGCCAAGGAACTGGCCCTGTGGATCACCCGGGTCCGGGACGGCTGGTCCACCGTGCAGGTGGAGCACGTGGATTCGGTGGGTGTCAGTGAGAACCCGCAGATCGGCGACAGCCTGACCGTACAGGCCTACGTCTCCCTGGGTTCGCTCCGGCCCGAGGATGTCAGCGTGGAAGTGGCCTACGGCATGGTCACCGAAAATGACCGCCTGAGCGGACACCGGCTCCAGGAACTGTCTCCGGAGGAGGACCTGGGCTCGGGACGGCACATGTTCAAGGGCACCATCCGGATTGAGCAGGCCGGACCGTTCGGCTACACCGTTCGGGTGCTCCCGACCCATTCAGGCCTGGCGTCCAAGGCCGAGCTGGGGCTGGTGGCCAACGCCTCTTAGCCGGTGTTGCACGGACGGGCACCGTACCGGCGCGGCCCGTCCGTGACCGGCTAGGCGGCGCGGTAGAGGCTGATGGAATTCGCGGGCACAGTGTCCGTCTCCCCGGCCGGCAGACGGGCACCGTGCCGGTTTGCCTCGCCCGGGACATCGGCGGTGGAAAACACCAGTTCGTACCCCAGGTCCGTACCGTCGGGTCCTGCTCCCGCGTCCTGGCTGATGCCGGCGTCCCGGCGCGCCGCTGACAGGGCTTCGGCATCCGGCAGCCGGATCCCGACGTCGTGCAGCCCGCCGTTGAGCACCACCGACCCGTTCAGTGCCCCGTCGCCGGACCCGATCAAAACCTGCACCAGCCGGGTGCGCGGGTCATTCCAGCGTTCGGGGGTCATGGGTAAGCCGTCCTGGTCGAACCAGAGCAGGAAGGACTGCCGCGGGTCCGCCGGGAAGTGGTACGGCTGCCTGGCCAGGTATTCGCGGCGCAGGCGCAGGAGCGTGCGGGTGGTCGAGAGCATCCGCCGGGCGGAGTCGTCGAAGTCCCAGTGCAGCCAGGAGAGCTCATTGTCCTGGCAGTAGGCGTTGTTGTTGCCGCGCTGGCTGCGTCCGGTCTCGTCACCGGCAGTCAGCATGGGAACGCCCAGGGACAGGGTCAGCGTGGCCATCAGATTCCGGGCGGTGCGGGCGCGGCCCGCGTTGATCCGCTCGTCGTCGGTGGGCCCTTCGACGCCGTGGTTGTAGCTGCGGTTCTCGCCGGTCCCGTCCCGGTTCTCTTCCCCGTTGGCCTCATTGTGCTTGCGCTCGAAGGTGGTCAGGTCGGCAAGGGTGAAGCCGTCGTGGGCGGTGATGAAGTTGATGGACGCCAGCGGGGTGCGGCCGGACCCGGCAAACAGTTCAGAGGAGCCGGCCAGCGCACCGGCCAGCCGGCCCATGGAACCGCCTTCGCCGCCGGCGGCCAGCGCCGCCTGGTCCCGGAGCCAGAAATCCCGGGCGATGTCGCGGAAATGGTCGTTCCACTCCGCCCATCCCTGCGGGAAGCGGCCGGTCTGCCATCCGTCCGGGCCCACGTCCCACGGTTCGGAAATGAGTTTTACGTCCTGCAGCACGGCATCCGCCGCCACCGCCACCAGGAAGGGGTGCCGCGGGTTGAACTTTCCGTCACCGTCGCGGCACAGCGTAGGTGCCAAGTCGAAGCGGAAACCGTCCACCCGGTATTCCTGCACCCAGTGGCGCAGCGAATCCAGGGCCAGCTGGACCACACGGGGCTCGCTGAAATCCAGCGTGTTGCCGCAGCCGGTGGTGTCCACGTATCCGCCGTCGGGACCGTGCCGGTAGTAGGTTTCATCCCCCAGGCCCCGCCAGCTCAAGGCCGGCCGTTCGGCCTTGCCCTCGGCGGTGTGGTTGTAGACCACGTCCAGCAGGACCTCGATGCCGGCTTCGTGCAGGGCCTTGACCATTGCCTTGACCTCGTCCTGCACGGCCTGGGCACCGGCCCGGCGGGCAGCCTCCGTGGCGTACCCGGCATGCGGGGCGAAGAAACCGAGAGTGTTGTACCCCCAGTAGTTGGTCAAGCCCAGCTCCTGCAGGTGCAGCTCATCGGCGTGGAAGTGCACCGGCAGCAGTTCCACGGCGGTGATGCCCAGGTCCTGGAGGTACTGGACCATCACCGGGTGCCCCATGCCGGCGTAGGTTCCGCGGAGCTCTTCGGGGATTCCGGGATGCAGCATGGTCTGGCCGCGGACATGGGCCTCGTATATGACCGTGTCCCGCCACGGGGTGTACGGCCGCGTTGAATCACCCCAGTCGAAAGCCGAGCCCGTGTAAACGGAGAAATAGACGGGGTCGGAGCCACTGTCTGCTTCCTCTATGCCGCGGCCGTAGGGATCCAGCAGCAGCTGGAACCCTCCCGGCTCCGCGGGAAGGTCCGCGCCCCGCGGCCAGAAACCGTACCGGCTGCCCGGCCGCAGCCCGAGGACCCGGCCGTGGTGGATGCCCAGCACCG
Organism: Arthrobacter sp. zg-Y750; assembly: GCF_020907365.1. Taxonomy (NCBI): domain Bacteria; kingdom Bacillati; phylum Actinomycetota; class Actinomycetes; order Micrococcales; family Micrococcaceae; genus Arthrobacter; species Arthrobacter sp. zg-Y750. The sequence goes on from NZ_JAJJOC010000019.1 coordinate 12,821, forward strand.
TATCCGTGAGCGGCGCCGATTTCCAGCTGCCCGGCGCCGTCTCGTAGAAAATGTCCAGCGCGGGCACGCCCGGAGCGTAAACGGACACGTTGACGGTTCCGGGCACCTCCGGCACACCGGGCACCGCGTGCCGGAGGCCCAGCGGAAGGGGCCGCGAGTCCCGCTTCGGTGCGCTGCCCGCGGTGGTGCCGGTAATCACGTGTGCCATGGTGCCCTTTGCTGCCGGAGGCGGAACCTGAGGACTAGGCGGAGCGCTGCCGGGAAATTTCGTACAGGGTAATGCCCACAGCCATGGAGGCGTTGAGCGACTCCATGGCGGAATCGATCGGAATGGATACGATCTGGTCGCAGTTCTCGCGGACCAGGCGGGAGAGGCCCTTGCCTTCGGAGCCGACCACAATGCAGATCGGTTCCTTGGCCAGCACGATCGACGGCAGTGACACGTCGCCGTCGCCGTCCAGTCCGAGGACAAAGATGCCCATCTTCTTGAACGTCTTCAGGGTGTTGTTCAGGTTGCCTGCGCGGGCCACGGGAACGCGGACGGCAGCACCGGCACTGGTCTTCCAGGCCGACGCGGTGACGCCCACGGCACGCCGCTCGGGCACGATCACGCCGTGCGCGCTGAAGGCGGAAGCGGAGCGGATGATCGCGCCGAGGTTGCGGGGATCCGTGATTCCGTCCAGGGCCACGAAGAGCGGCGCGTTGCGGATGTGCCCCTTCTTCCAAGCCTCGATGGTTTCGGAGGCAAGGTCCGTGGGATCAGCGTATTCGTACGGCGGGATCTGCAGGACCAGGCCCTGGTGCACGGCCTCGTTGGTCATGCGGTCCAGTTCCGGCTTATGCGTTTCCATCACCGGCAGGCCGCGTTCGGCGGCCATTTTCAGGGATTCGCGGACACGGTCGTCCATGTCGATGCGGACGGCAACGTGGAGGGCCTTGGCGGGGATGCCGGCACGCAGGGCTTCCACCACGGAGTTGCGGCCGGTGACGACCTCTTCGGCGACCTTGCCGCGGACGTTGGTGCCGCTGCGGCCGCCGGCGCGGGAGTCGCCGCGCTTGGCAGCGGAGCGCTCGGAGAGCTGCTTGTTCTTGAACGCCTTGTGGTAGGGGCGGTCTTCAGCCTTGGGTGTGGGGCCCTTGCCCTCGAGGGCCTTGCGGCCGAGCCCGCCGGTACCGCCGCTGGGGCCCTTCTTGGCTTTGCGCATTGCGCCGGGACGTCCATTGTTGGCCATCGGTTACACCTTTACTAGAAGAAAGCATTCCCTTTCAGTTTACGCAGTGTCCGGCCGGGCTGCAGGACACCCGCTCCCGGGTCCGGGGGTTCGGCTCAGGCGAAGCTCCAGGACGCGCCGTCGGCAGTGTCCTCCACAGTGATGCCCACCGCGGCCAGCGCGTCACGGATCGCGTCGGCGCGGGCCCAGTCCTTCTCCGCCCGGGCCTGCCGCCGCTCGGCCAGGCGGTCCTGCACCAGGGCGTCCAGGGCGGCGTCGGCGGGCGACGACGACTCGGCCTCACGGGCATCGTCCAGTCCCAGGACGGATGTCATCGCCAGGACGGCGCGGAGCGCCTGCCCGGCGGCGTCGGCGTCGTTTTCGGCCAGTGCCGTGTTCCCGGCACGCACCGTCTCATGCAGCACGGCCAGGGCCTGCGGCACGTTCAAGTCATCATCCATTGCCGCAGCGAACGCCTCGGGAACGGCCGCTTGCCCGGCATCAGCCGCGGATGCCTTGGCCGATGCCTTGGCGATAAACCCGTCGATGCGCTCGACGGCGGCAGCGGCCTCCTGCAGGGAGGTGGGCCGGTAGTCCAGCACGGAACGGTAGTGGGCCTGGCCGAGGTAGTAGCGGACCACCCGGGGGCTGGCCGCCTCCAGCATTTGAGCCGGGCTGACGGTGTTGCCGATGGATTTGGACATCTTTTCGCCCTCGAAGGTGACCATGCCGTTGTGCATCCAGAAGTTGGCGAAGCCGTGGCCCGCGGCCTGGGACTGGGCCATCTCGTTTTCGTGGTGCGGGAACCGCAGGTCCAGTCCGCCGCCGTGGATGTCGAACTCGGTGCCGAGGTATTTGGTGACCATGGCAGAGCACTCCAGGTGCCAGCCGGGCCGGCCGCGTCCCCACGGGCTGTCCCATGCGGCCGTGTCCGGCTCACCCTCTTTATGCCCCTTCCACAGCGCGAAGTCCCGGGGGTCGCGCTTGCCGCGGGGTCCGGCGTCGGGCGCGGCCTGCATGTCCTCGATGCTCTGGTGGGTCAGGGACCCGTATTTTTCCCAGGAGCGCACGTCGAAGTACACGTCGCCGGAGTCATCCAGGGCCGGATAGGCGTGGCCGCGCTCGATCAGCGTGGCGATCAGGGCGTGCATTTCCGGGATGTGCCCGGTGGCGCGCGGTTCATAGGTGGGCCGCTGCACGCCGAGGGTGTCATAGGCCCGGGCGAATTCCTGCTCGAAGCGGTACGCCAGCGCCCACCACGGCTCGTCCGGTACCACGCCGGGGGCCGGGTCCGCGCCGACGGAATCGGCGGCCTTGGCCAGGATCTTGTCGTCAATATCCGTCACATTGCGCACCACGGTGACCTGCAGGCCGCGGTACCGCAGCCAGCGGGTGAGCTGGTCAAAGGCGATGGCGGAACGGATGTGCCCTACGTGCGGGAGTCCCTGCACGGTGGCACCGCAGTAGTAGAGGCTGGCCTTTCCCTCCACCAGGGGAACGAAGTCCCGGACCTGCGCTGTCGCCGTGTCATAGAATCTCAAGCTCACTGCTCTAGGCTAGCCGAAACCGCCCGTGCCCGGTTCCCGGATTGGCTGGGGGTCAGCGGGTTGCGGAGGCGACGACGGCGGTGGCCACGGCGGCGATTCCCTCGCCCCGGCCGGTGAAACCCAGTCCGTCGGTGGTGGTGGCAGAGACGCTGACGGGTGCACCGGCCGCCTCGCTGAGGACCGCTTCGGCTTCGGCCCTGCGGGGGCTGAACTTGGGGCGGTTGCCGATCAACTGCACGGCGATGTTGCCGATCTCGAACCCGGCCTCGCGCACGATCCGCGCCGCCTCGCGGAGCAGCACCACACCCGCGGCGCCGGCATATTCGGGGCGATCGGTGCCGAAATGCGTGCCCAGGTCACCCAGGCCGGCAGCGGAGAACAGCGCGTCCGCTGCGGCGTGCGCCACCGGATCGCCGTCGGAGTGGCCGGCCAGGCCGCGTTCATCCTCCCAGTGCAGGCCCGCAACCCACAGCGGCCGGGGCGCGGATTCGGGGGTGAAGGCGTGGACATCCACGCCAATTCCGGTGCGGGGCATGCTCATGTCAGTTCTCCGGATGCCGGTAGCCGCCGGAAAGGATCGCTTCTGCGAGCACCATGTCCAGCGGGGTGGTGATTTTCAGGGACAGTTGGGAGCCTTCGACCACGTAGACCTCGACACCCAGGGATTCGGCCAGCATGGCGTCGTCCGTCACGGAGGCAGCCTGCGCCTCGTCGAAGGACAGTGCGGCGTCGTGGGCCCTGCGGAGCAGGGCGGCCTCGAAACCCTGCGGTGTCTGGACGGCGCGCAGCCGGGAGCGGTCCGGGGTACCGGTGACGCGGCGGGCGGCCCCCGCGCCGGCAGCCGGCTGGACGGGCTCGGTGTCCTTGATGGTGTCCACCACGGGCACAGCGGGGATGACTGCCTGCGCGCCGTCCGCCAGCGCGGCAGCTACCCGCAGGAAAACCTCCGGAGGTGTCAGCGCCCGGGCGGCATCGTGGACCAGGACGGCGGCTAGGTCCTGCGGCAGTACTGCCAGCGCGGCACGCACCGATTCGGGCCGGCTGGCTCCGCCGTCGACGGCCCGGATGTCCGGGCATCCGGGGGCGGTGAACTCGGGGGCGGCGCAGATGCCGCGCATCACGGTGTCGCCGGCAGGCACGGCAACCACAACCGCGGAGGCGATGCCTGCGGCAGATACTGCACGCAGGGTGTGGGCGAGCATCGGCTCACCGGCGAGCGGAACAGCTGCCTTGGGGATGCCGTAGCCCAGGCGCTGGCCGGAACCGCCGGCTACAACAACAACGCCGATGCGCCGTGGGGAGGAAAATGATGGGGACACCGTTCCACCTTAGCGGCGGAAAACGGCCGGAAAACAACAATTGCCGGCCCCGAAGGACCGGCAATTGCAGGAAAATGAATCGGTAGCCTAGCTCGCGAGTACCTCGTCAAGCACAACTGCCGCCTGGTCTTCATCCGTTTTTTCAGCAAGTGCCAGTTCCGAAATAAGAATCTGGCGTGCCTTGGCGAGCATTCGCTTCTCGCCTGCAGACAGCCCGCGGTCATGGTCCCGGCGCCAGAGATCGCGGACGACCTCCGCTACCTTGACAACATCACCTGACGCGAGCTTTTCCAGGTTTGCCTTGTACCGGCGCGACCAGTTAGTGGGCTCTTCAGTGAGCTCGGCCCGCAGTACGTCAAAGACGTGCTCCAAGCCTTCCTTGCCCACTACATCGCGCACCCCAACGAGGTCGACGTTCTCAGCCGGTACTTCAATGGTCAGATCACCCTGGGCCACCTTAAGCTTGAGATACATTTTCTCTTCGCCCTTGATGGTTCGCATCTTGATCTCTTCGATCTTCGCGGCACCGTGGTGAGGGTAAACAACTGTTTCGCCAACCTCAAAAACCATGTGGTCTTTCCCCTTTCCCGGCCCTCAGTTTACCAGAGATGCGACACGCCGAGTAGAGTTTTCGCAGGTCAGGTACCTCTTGGCGTCCCGGGTGGGTAGTATTCCGCCTCTTGCAGGTAGTTTGATGCGCCTGCCGCACCCTCCGGAATCGACCAAGGAATCCAGTTTTTCCCCGTTTAGCCGATAGGCTAGGCACCAAAGATAGCCTCAGGTCCGTAGACCGTAATACTTCAGGAGTTTGTGCTGTGAGATTCACACCCAAGAACCGGGTCCGCCGCGCCGCTGCGGCCGGCGTCATCGCGCTGGGCATGCTGGGCACGGCAGGTTGCAGCGCTGTGAACGAGCAGGCAACCACCCGCGAGTACTCCCCCTCGGACGGCATCGTAGAGAACGTGGGCGACCTGCAGCTGCGCAACCTTTTGGTGGTCAGCAACGGCAACGGAGATCCGGGCCGGCTGATCGGCACCGTCCTGAACGATTCCTCGAACTCCCAGTCCTTCACGCTTGCCGTGGGCGGCTCCACGCTGACGTGGAACCTTCCGGCCGGAGACAAGGTCGTTTTCGAGAAGGAATCCCCCGAACGGGTCATGGTCAGTGCCGTCGAAGTTCCCGCCGGCGACGGCATCGACGCCCAACTGCAGATGGGCGCTGAGAAGACCGGCCTGAACATTCCCGTGGTCAACGGCGACCAGCCGTTCTACCAGCAGTACCTGCCCTCCCCCACGCCGTCGGAGTCCCCCTCCGAAGTCCCCTCGGACGAGGCCACAGACGCAGACGCAGACACCAACAGCGAGACGGGAACGGCACCGACCAGCCCCTCCAACGGCTAGGACATTCCATTCCCCGAAGGGGGCCGGTGCTTCGGCACCGGCCCCCTTCGTCATTTCCCGCGTCGGAGCCGGTTCGACCCCTGGGTTCAGGCCTCGAACTTGTAGCCCAGCCCGCGGACGGTAACCAGGTGCCGCGGCGCCGAGGAGTCATCCTCGATCTTGGCTCGCAGCCTCTTCACATGTACGTCCAGGGTTTTGGTGTCGCCCACGTAATCGGCTCCCCAAACCCGCTCGATCAGCTGCCCTCGGGTCAGCACCCTGCCGGAGTTTCGCAGCAGCAACTCCAACAGCTCGAACTCCTTCAGCGGCAGCTGCACGCCGGCACCGTTGACCTGCACCACGTGCCGGTCAATATCCATCCGAACCGGTCCTGCCTCCAGTGCGGCCCCGCCGGAATCGGCAGCCTCACCGCGCCGGCGCAGGACGGCCCGAACCCGGGCCAGCAGTTCACGGGAGGAATAAGGCTTGGTTACGTAGTCATCCGCACCGATCTCAAGTCCCACGACCTTGTCAATCTCCGAATCACGGGCGGTCAGCATAATCACCGGCACGTCGGAACGCTGGCGGATCCGGCGGCAGACCTCGGTGCCGGAAAGCCCCGGCAGCATCAGGTCCAGCAGGAGCAGGTCCGCGCCGGACTGTTCATAGACGGCGATGGCGTCCGTCCCGTTGTCCACCACATCAACGTCGAATCCCTCCCGCTTCAGCAGATAGGAGAGGGGGTCGCTGAAGGACTCCTCGTCTTCGACAATCAAGATCCGGGTCAAGCGGTTGCTCCCTGCTTCGATTCATTTGTATCGGCTATGTCCATTTCCGGAAGCCGCACGGTAAAGGTTGATCCGTGCCCGAGCCTGGACCACAGGTCCACCTCGCCGCCGTGGTTGGCCACCACGTGCTTGACGATGCTCAGGCCGAGCCCGGTGCCGCCGGTATGGCGGGAACGTGCGGCGTCAATGCGGTAGAACCGTTCGAATATCCGTTCCTGTTCCTCCGGAGCAATACCGGCACCCTGGTCGGTGACCGCCACTTGGGCCATCCCGGCCCGGGACTGCAGACCTATTCCCACCCGGCTGCCCTCGGGAGAATACCGTATGGCGTTGTCGATCAGGTTCCGGAACGCAGTGGTGAGCATTTGGGCATCGCCGAAAACGGCGGCGTCGGACTTCCCGCCCAGGACCACCTCAATGTTCTTGTTCTCCGCGTTGGACCGGTTCGCTTCGACGGCGTCTTCCAGGACGCGGTTCACGTCCACCGGTTTCGCCCGGTCCACAATGTCGGTGCTCTGCAGCCGGGACAACTCAATGATGTCCTGCACCAGGGCGGTCAGGCGGCTGGACTCGCGGTGCATCCGCCCCGCGAACCGGCGGACCGCTTCCTCGTCTCCCGCGGCGTCGTCGAGCGCTTCAGACAGCAGCGAGATGGCACCCACCGGGGTCTTCAACTCGTGCGAGACGTTGGCGACGAAATCATTGCGCACTTCCTCCGTGCGGGTGATTTCGGTGCGGTCGTCAGCGAGGATCAGGACATATTCCTCCCCCACAGTGGCAACGCGCACCTGCAGGATCAGCGCCCCTTCCCCCAGCGGGCCGCGGGGCAGTTCCAGCCGCGCCTCCTCGATGACGCCGTCACGCCGAACCCGGGCGCACATGGCCAGCAGGCTGTCGTTGACCATGGTGTGCCCGCGCACCAGGCCGAAAGCGTACGCACCGGGACTGGCCCGGACCACACCGTCGACGGCGTCGGCCACGATATAGGCACGTCCGATGACGCCCAGGACCTCCGCCGCGCCCTCGGGCACCGTGGGTTCCGAAACATCGGCCAATTCCCGGCGCTTCCGCTGGCTCACTTCGTAGGCGAGGACACCGAAGGCACCAACGGCCAGGCCGAGCGCTCCGGCCAGCAGCGCCAGCAGTACAGGATTCACCTTCCTAGCTTAGGCACGCGATTCCCGGCCGGAACGATTCCTGATGGCTTTGGCCGATTAGTTAAACTAACGTTCATCTAAGGGGTCCGTGCGGTTAACCCCGGGCTGACATCCTGCAGGAGCGGCGTGGCCGTACCGCCCCCGCATTTTTTCGCAGAAACCACCGCTTTCGAGAGGACGCTTCAGTGCGCAAGGTTTTCCAGGCCGAACTTCACCAGATCGGTGAAGAACTGACCCAGATATCGCAGCTTGTGACGGAGGCGATGCAGAAAGCCACCCTTGCCTTCGAGGGCGCCGATATTGAACTGGCGCAGGATGTCATTGCCGCCGACGCACGCATCGATTTCCTGCAGAACGACCTGGACGAGCGGGCCATCGACGTCCTGGCCCTGCAGGGTCCCGTTGCCAGCGACCTGCGGATGATTGTGGGCTCGCTGCGTATGAGTGCGTCGCTGGAGCGGATGGGCGACCTTGCACGGCACGTGGCCCAGCTGGCCCGGCTGCGCTACCCGGCCAACGTAGTGCCGGAGGCGATGGTGGAAACGTTCCGGGAAATGGCCCGGCTGGACATCCGCATTTCCGAACGGCTCACCGATTTGCTGGAAACCCGCAACTTGGAACTGAGCAAGGACATCTACGCCGCCAACACGCGGATCAACGAGCTGCATGCAGGGGTCTTCAAGTCCATCGCCTCCGCCGACTGGAATGTACCCGCGGTCAGCACGGTGGACCTCACCCTGGCCAGCCGCTACTTTGAACGGTTTGCCGACCACGGCGTCTCGGTGACCCGCAAGGTCAACTACCTGGTGACGGGAGAATGGCAGCCGCTGTCCGAAAGCGGCGTCTAGCACCGGCGGCAGGCTCCGGACACAGCAAGGGCGGCCCCGCGCGGGACCGCCCTTGCTGTTTGTTTGCCGGCACTGCCCGAGCGCTGCCGGGCAATACCTGCGAAAGTCCTACTTCTTTTTGCCCTGGTTGGCCACGGCCTTGATGGACTCGGCGGCGGCCTCGGGGTCGAGGTAGGTGCCGCCGGCCTTCACCGGCTTGAGGTTTTCATCCAGTTCGTACACCAGCGGGATGCCGGTGGGAATGTTCACCGCGGCAATATCGGCGTCGCTGATGCCGTCCAGGTGCTTGACCAGGGCGCGCAGCGAGTTGCCGTGTGCGGCGATCATCACGGTCTTGCCCGTGCGGATGTCCTTGGAGATGTCCGACTCCCAGTACGGAAGGAAGCGGTCCAGCACGTCCTTGAGGCACTCGGTGCGGGGCAGCACGTCCGAACTCAGGTCCGCGTAGCGCGGATCGTGGGCCTGGGAGAATTCGCTGTCGTCCGGCAGGGGCGGCGGGGGCGTGTCGTAGGAACGGCGCCAGAGCATGAACTGCTCCTCGCCGTATTCGGCCAGGGTCTGGGCCTTGTCCTTGCCCTGCAGCGCACCGTAGTGGCGTTCGTTCAGGCGCCAGCTGCGCTTGACGTCGATCCAGATGCGGTCGGCGGTGCCAAGGGCCAGGTTGGCGGTGTTGATGGCCCGCTGGAGCCGGGACGTGTAGAGGATGTCCGGGAGGATGTTGTTCTCAACCAGCAGCTCACCGCCGCGGATGGCCTCTGCGCGGCCGAGGTCCGTCAGATCCACGTCCACCCAGCCCGTGAAGAGGTTTTTTTCATTCCATTCACTCTGCCCGTGGCGCAGAAGGATCAGTTTGTAGGTCATATAAGCCATGGTATCGGAGAGCACACCTGTCAGGGAGGGCGGCACCTGCACGGACCGCACGCTGCCCCGAGGATTCCAAGCCGCCCCTGCCGCCCGCAACCGCGTCCAGGACGCACCCGCAGTAGGGCTAGCATTATCTGGTGCAAAAAGCCCAGAAACCCGTGGGAAATGTGACCAGGGGCACTACAAACCCCAACCGGCTCAGGCGGGTGGACCGGTGGCTTGCGGGGCCTGCCAAGTGGCGGCTGCGCCAGGCCGCGGACCCCCTGATCGTGGATCTGGGATACGGTGCCGCACCCACCACCGCCGTCGAGCTGCATGGCCGGCTCGGCCGCATCCGTGCCGACGTCGAGGTGATGGGCATCGAAATCGATCCTGCCCGCGTGCTGGCCGCCAAACCGCTGGAACGGGAGGGGCTGAGCTTCCGGCAGGGCGGGTTCGAGCTGCCCGTGGACGGACGCCGGCCGGTGATGGTCCGGGCGTTCAACGTGCTGCGCCAGTATGCGGAAGAGGACTATGCGCAGTACTGGGACATGGTGTGCTCCCGCCTGGCGCCCGGCGGCATTTTCATTGACGGCACCTGCGACGAGATAGGCCGCCGGGCCACCTGGGTGGAACTTGACGCCGGGGGGCCGGTTTCGCTGAGCATTTCGCTGCGGTTCGGCGCCTTCGAGCGGCCCTCCGACGTGGCTGAGCGCCTGCCCAAGGCACTGATTCACCGCAACGTTCCCGGTGAACGGATCCATGCTTTCCTGCAGTCAATGGACCGGGCATGGGAGGAAGCCGCACCCATGGGGTCCTACGGGAACCGGCAGCGCTGGCTCAGCATGTGCGCAGCGTTGAAGGCCGGCGGCGCGCCGCTGCTGACCGGTCCGTCCCGGTGGCGGTTGGGCGAGATCACTGTGGCGTGGGACGCCGTCCGGCCCGCTTAGTGCCCGGTGTTGCCCGGGCCGGTTGTTTACCAGGGGCCGTAGGGGCCCTGGTTGCCTCCCCTGCCGCGGGAGCTGCCAATGGCGGGCTTCACGTCGGCCAGGTACACGGAAGCGGCAATAACCGCGGCCAGCTGGAACAGCAGCAGGCTCAGGGACGGCACGGCAACCGCGAGGACCCCCACGGCACTGGCTCCGCCGGTCAGGCCAAGCCAGAACCCCTTGGTGCGCTTGTAAGCCCGTTCAAAGTCTGCGGGCTTGCGCCGGACGCAGTCCAGGAGCGCCCACAGCTCAATGGCGAGCGCGACTACGCCGAGCGCGAGGTAGAGGTAGTACTGGATCATGTACATGAGGGCCACAGCGCTAGCCTACCGCGTAAGTGCCTGTTGCAGGTCGTTCCAGAGGTCCCCGGGGTTTTCGATGCCGGTGGAAAGCCGCAGCAGGCCTTCGGGAACGGTGTGCGGCTCCCCGGGCTGGCGGCGCCGCCGTTCGATCAGCGACTCGACCCCGCCCAGGGACGTGGCCGGCAGCCACAGCCGTACCGATTCGGTCACCTTTTCCGCGGCTGCCGCGCCGCCGGCCACCTCGATGCACAGCACGGAGCCGAATCCGTTCATCTGCGCCTGGGCCCGGGCGTACCCCGGGTCTTCCGGCAGTCCCGGGTAGCGGACCTTCTCCACCTGCGGCGCCTCCCGCAGCCGCCGGGCCAGTTCCATGGCGGTGGCCTGCGAGCGCTCGATCCGCAGTGCCAGCGTGCGCAGCCCGCGCAGGGCCAGCCACACTTCGAACGGTCCGGCGACGGCGCCGTGCAGGGACCGGTATCGAAGCAGCTGGTCCCGGAGCCCGGGATCGGAGGTGGCCGCAGCGCCCAGGACCACGTCGGAGTGCCCGGCCAGGTACTTGGTCACGGAGTGGACCACGACGTCGGCGCCCAGCAGGAGCGGGCGGGTCACCAGGGGCGTGGCGAAGGTGTTGTCGGCAACCACCAGCGCCCCGGCGTCGCGGGCCGCTGCGGCCAGCACCGGAATGTCGGCGACTTCGAGCATGGGGTTGGTGGGGCTTTCGATCCACAGCATGGCGGCGCCGTCGAGCTGCGCAATCACCTCCCGGGTGTCGGCGATGTCCACGGTCCGCACCGAGAAGCGGCCGTTCGCGGCTTCCTCGGCTGCCAGCAGCAGCGAACCCTGGTAGCTGTGCCGGGGCATCACCACCACCCCGCCTGCCGGAACCAGGGACAGGGCGGCCATCACCGCAGCCAGGCCGGACCCGTAGACCAGGGCGGGCAGGGCGGCACCCTCCAGTTCGCCCAGCGCCTCTTCGAACGGGTCCCAGGTCGGGTTGGAATACCGGCCGTACCCGCGCTCGCCCGCAACGGGGCTGCCGGTGCCGAAGTAGGTGGAGGAGAGCACTATGGGCGGGTTCACCGGCGCATCGTGCTCGCGCACCGGCCGGCCGGCCGAGACAACGAGGGTATCGGGGGAAACAGCTGGTCCGTGCGGGGAAGAGGGGCTCATAGGGATCAGCCTAGTCCGGCGGAGCGTCCCCTCCGCCTACCGGATGCGGTGCGAAAGTGCTGCATGGGCTCCCAGCCGGACTAGGTAGGCTAGGCGGGTGAGCAATTCTAATCTCCCCGAAACCCGCGGCCTGTTCATTGCCATGGAGGGCGGAGACGGCGCCGGGAAGTCCACGCAGGCGCAGCGGCTGACCGAGGCCCTGGAACGCGCCGGGCACTGCGTCCTACGCACCCGCGAACCCGGCGGCACCCCGGTGGGCGAGGCGTTGCGCACACTGGTCCTGGAGCACGGCAACGGAGAAATCGACGCCCGAACCGAAGCGCTCATCTTCGCCGCCTCCCGGGCCGCCCATGTGCAGCAGGTGATTGCCCCCGCGCTGGCCGCCGGAACCGTGGTGGTGTGCGACCGGTACATTGACAGCTCGGTGGCCTACCAGGGCGCCGGCCGGGGGCTGGGCACCGACACCGTGCGCAGCCTGAACAACTGGGCCACCGGCGGGCTGGAACCGGACCTGACCGTCCTGCTCGACGTCGAACCCGAACGCGGGCGGGACCGGCGGACGGCGGGGCAGGGCACCGAAGACCGGCTCGAGTCCGAGCCGGACGCCTTCCACCTGCAGATCCGCCGCGCCTTCCTGGAAACCGCGCAGGCCGAGCCGGGCCGGTACCTGGTGCTCGACGCCGGCCGCCCCAGGGACGAACTGGCCGAGGCCATACTCCGCCGCGTGGAAAAGCTGCTGCCGTGAGTGTGTGGGATGACCTGCAGGGGCAGGACCCGGTGGTGGAGCAGCTGCGCCGAGGCGCCGCCGAACCCCGCCCGAACCACGCCTGGCTGTTCACCGGCCCGCCCGGTTCCGGCCGCTCCAATGCCGCCCGCGCCTTCGCCGCCGCCCTGGTCTGCGAGCAGGAAGACCTTTCCCTGCGCGGATGCGGAAAGTGCAAGGCATGCGTGACCGTACTGGCCGGGTCCCATGCCGACGTCACGTCCGTGACCACGGAGAAAGTCACCATCAGCATTGACGAGGCGCGTGACCTGGTGCGCAAGGCCCAGGACAAGCCGTCCACCGGCCGCTGGCGGGTCATCATCGTGGAAGACGCGGACCGGATGCAGGAACGCAGCACCAACGTGCTGCTCAAAGCCATCGAGGAGCCGCCGCCGCGCACCATCTGGCTGCTGTGCGCCCCCAGCCCCGGAGACGTCCTGGTGACCATCCGCTCCCGGTGCCGCCCGGTGGGCCTGCGGCTGCCCCCGGTGGAAGATGTCGCGCAGCTGCTGATCCGCCGCGACGGGATCGCCCCGGAGGTCGCTATGAACGCCGCCCGCGCCGCGCAGAGCCATGTCGGTGTGGCCAAGCGCCTGGCCACGGACGAAGGTGCGCGCAGCCGCCGGGAGAGCATTGTGCGGCTGCCGCTGTCGCTGCGGAATGTCTCCGGAGCCATGAAGGCGGCCGCTGACCTGGTGTCCCTGGCCGAGGCGGAAGCCGCCAGTTCCTTCGAAGAACGTGACGCTGCAGAGAAGCAGGCCCTGCTTGCCTCCCTGGGCGCACCCGAGGGCGGGACCCTGCCGCCGTCGCTGCGCAGCCAGGTGAAGCGGCTGGAAGAGGACCAGGTGCGCCGCGCGAAACGGTCCAAGAACGACTACTTCGACCGGGCGCTGACGGACCTGCTGTCCTTCTACCGCGATGTGCTGATGATCCAGATCGGCAGCCGCGGACCGCTGGTGAACGAGGCGATGCGCCGCGAGCTGGACGAGTTCGCCGCCTACGGGTCCCCGGAGCAGACCTTGATGCGGATGGAAGAGATCAACACCGTCCGCCGCCGCCTGGTGACCACCAATGTGGCGCCGCTGCTGGCCATCGAGGCGATGACCGTGAGCCTGCTGTAATGTCCACAGCAGGACCTTCCCGCCCTCTTCCGCCAGCCTTCGGACGCCGCAGGCCGAGCCGCACCAGGAGTAAGAAATGACTACCGCCACTGCCCGCCGCCGCTTTCCGCGGATGGCCGCCGCGGCCGTCTCGGCGCTGCTGCTGGCTGCTGCCACCGCCTGCACTCCCGGAGACGGGACGGACCCCGGGGCGGCGGAGCCCGGGCCCGCGGAATCGGCGACGACGGCGTCAGCGGACATCATCGGCGATGTGCCCGAAGAGCTGCAGGAGTTCTACAGCCAGGAAGTGGCCTGGGAGGAGTGCGAAGGGGACTTCCGCTGCGCAACCGTCACGGTGCCAATGGACTATGAAGATCCCGGTGCCGGCACGTTGGAGCTGTCCACCATCATGGCCAGCGCCGACGGGGAGGCCGAGGGCACCATTCTCATCAACCCGGGTGGTCCCGGCGGTTCCGGATACGACTTTGTCCGCCAGTCCCTGGACCAGGTGGCCAGCGACCGGCTGCGGGAGAACTACAACGTGCTGGGCTTCGATCCCCGCGGCGTTGGCCGCTCCTCGCCCGTGAAGTGCCTGGATGATGAGGAAATGGACGCGGCACGCGCCGAGTACGTCGACCCCGGCACCCCGGAGGGACTGGAAGAGGCACGGCTGAGCGCCAAGGCCTTGGCGGATGCCTGCGCTGCCGAAACCGGCGATCTGCTCGGCTTTGTGGACACCGCCAGCGCCGCCCGCGACATGGACGTGCTGCGCGCCGTCGTCGGCGATCAAAAGCTGAACTATCTGGGGTTCTCCTACGGCACCTTCCTCGGCGCCACCTACGCCGAGTTGTTCCCCGGGAACGTGGGGCGGCTGGTGCTCGACGGCGCCCTGGACCCGTCCTCCAGCAACGAGGAAGTGACCCTGGGCCAGGCGGCCGCGTTCGAGAAGGCCATCCGCGCGTATGTTCAGGACTGCCTGACCGGCCGGAACTGTCCGCTTGAAGGCACCCCCGACCAGGCGGTCCAGACCATCCAGGAGCTGCTGGCCTCGGTTGAAGCCAGCCCGATGACGGCGGCGGACGGCCGCGTAGTCACCGTCTCCACGTTCGTCAGCGGCTTCATCCTTCCCCTCTACGACGACGCCAACTGGCCGGTGCTGTCCCAGGCACTGGAGGGTGCGCTCAAGGACGGCGATCCCACCATGATGCTCCGGCTTGCGGACATCAGCGCAGACCGGGACGAGGACGGGCACTACAAGTCCAACAGCACCGTGGCCTTCAGCGCAGTCAACTGCCTGGACTACCCCATGGTCAGCGACGACGCGCAGATGGCCGCGGACGCCCGGGACCTTGAGGCAGCCTCCCCCACCATTGGCAAGTACCTTGCCTACGGCGGCATCACCTGCGAGGTGTGGCCGCATGCACCGGTCAACGAGCCGCATCCGATCAAGGCCGCCGGTGCCGCGGACCTCCTGGTGATCGGCACCACCGGCGACCCGGCCACCCCGTACGAATGGGCGCAGGCACTGGCTGCGCAGATGGACTCCGCCGTGCTGGTGACCTGGGAAGGTGAAGGCCACACGGCTTACGGGCGGGGCAGCCAGTGCGTGGAAGACGTGGTGGATGACTACTTTGTGGACGGCACGGTGCCCGAGGAGGACCTGGTTTGCAGCTGATCCCGTGCCCGGGTTCCGGAGCGCGGCAGGCAGCCATTTTGACCCGCACCGAAGGTGCGTATAAAGTAGTTCCTTGTGGATTCTGCCCGGCAACGGACAGCTGAAGCCCGCCTCCTTAGCTCAGTTGGTAGAGCGTCTCACTCGTAATGAGAAGGTCGCCAGTTCGATTCTGGCAGGAGGCTCAGCGAAAAGCCCCTAGATCCCCCTGATCTAGGGGCTTTCTTGATGATCCTTGACATTGCCTCCTTGATCTGCATTACCGCCTTTGACCGGTGATTCCCGAGCTAGCTGTCACTTTTTCGTCACCTTCTCGCCCGCAACATCGCGGTCACCCGTATTCGAGGGCAACCCTCAGAGGAAGCGTAGAACGGCTGCTGCGGAACGACCTGCGTGCACCGCGATACAGCAACCCCTCCAAGTGATACAAAGTCGCCCCCGAGTGATACGTTTGGTCTCAAAATCGTATCCTCTTGGCGGAAGTGGCGTAATGGAACACCTATCCGAAGTTGTGAAGATCCTGGAAGCCGCACTGCGGCACGATCCACGAAAGGCAGCGGACTACGCGAGTCTTCTGGTGAGCAAACTGGAAGACGAGAAGCAGGGGAGGCAAGCAAACGCAATCCGAACGGTCTTGGCCAAGACACCCGCCCCGACGTTCGCCTCAACTGGGGTTGCGACGGCTCCCCCTCGTGACCAGGACTCGCAACTAGATACGGTAGACGTCCTCAACCCCGATCGGGCTCCGGAAGAAATCGTATTGCACCCGTATGTTGCGGGCACTGTACAAGACTTCCTCATGGCCGTGCGATCACATGAACGATGGCTTGCCGAAGGCATAGCGACAGCTAGCCGCTTGCTGATTTACGGGCCGCCCGGGACCGGCAAAACCTCCATCGCAAGGAAGATCGCTTACGACCTTGGACTCCCACTGATCACGACGAGGAGTGACACTCTTGTCTCATCTCTCCTAGGACAAACCAGTCGCAACATTCGGCAGGTGTTTGAGTTTGCTGACCGCAACCCCTGCGTTCTTTTCTTAGACGAGTTTGATGCGCTGGGTAAGGACCGTACAGACTCTAGAGAGATCGGCGAGCTTCAACGGGTCGTGATCGCTCTACTGCAAAACATCGACGCTATGTCCCCTTCCACTGTGCTGATCGCAGCGACCAATCACGAATCTCTTCTAGATCCAGCGGTGTGGAGACGTTTCGAGAACACACTCAAAGTCGACCTGCCCAATCCGGTTGAACGGCAGGAGATCTGGAAGCAAAAGCTAGGCAGGTTCGCACCATCCCCCAAGGACTTAGAAGTTCTGGTCCGTTTCTCCGAGGGCCTATCAGGTGCCGCGATTCAGACAGCCGCTTTCGACATGGCAAGAACAACCATGCTAGAAGGCCATGAACAGATCGTGCTGACTTCCGCGATGCGCAGGCTCGCCCGGATCAAGTGGTACGACCGCTACCATGTCTTTGACAGCGTACAAACCGAGATTTTGGCATTGAGACAATGGGCACCTACTGTCTTCAGTATCCGCGCCTTGGCTGAACTGTTCGGGGTGAGTGCAAGGCAGGTCTCGAATGCAATCAAAGGGGAAGCATTAAATGGCACCGGAACGTCCGATTCTTTTACTTCCGAGCCGACCCCAGGAAGCACGGCCTAAAACAGGTGGCGGAAGTCAGAAAGATCCTCTCGTCGATGTCACGGCGGACCTCGTCGGGAGACTCTCGACTGAAGTAAGTAGCATCGGTCGGCTTGTCGAATCCATGGACCCGCTGACCGGGGTAAACAGGATTCCACTTGTGATCAACCTGCGAGATGAGGCGCTAGCTAAGTCGAACAGACCAACTGAGTTCCTGACAAGGTCAGGGCTCAGCGTTGAGGCAACGCTGAGAACGGGTGAGATCGTCACGAACGCCAGTCAAAGCACTCTGGCAAACCTCGCTGATCGGATCAACACGCCGTCGACGGCGAAGGAAATCTATGCCGTGTCCACCTTCGACTCGTTCTCGTTATGGGAGCCGTTTGCCCACGCCACTGCATCCGGCAGCGGACAAGAAGTAGTTCAGTCCGCCGCAGAGGATGAAAAGCCTCTGAAGCTCGACTTCTTCCCTTGGCTGGATGTCGAAAGCCCCCTCGTGACTGGGCAACCAATCAGAGATTATCTAGAAGAGGAAGGGTTTGAGCTGCTCGACGCAGTAGGCAGCTCGCGTCGAAAAAGCGCATACTTCCGTGTTTCGCCGTCAGCATCGGCGTCGTCCCTCTTGAAGATCCTAGGCATACGAAGCGCTGTGCTCGCGCCTGATTACAGCGCCTTCAGGGATATCCAACAGCAGTCGTTTCGGAAGGTTTCCTCGTCAGGTTCCGTCACTATCGGCGGTCCCACAACTGCGTCCAGACCAGTCGGCGTACTCGATACCGGCGTGGCAGTTGGAGCCCTGGACCCATGGGTGACGGACCGCGAGACCTACGATCTCGGTAGCGACCGCGACGAGCTACACGGAACCTTCGTTGCGGGGTTGATCGTGGCGTCGAGAGAGATCAATCAGAACGCAGGCTTCCCCGCCGATACTGCGCCCATCGTTGACGGTCAGGTACTACCAAATGGAAGTATCACTGAGCACATCCTGCTAGATCGGATCACAGAGGTAGTAGAGAAACACGCAAAAAATGGCCCACGCGTCTGGAACTGCTCGTTCGCAGCAACTACTGAACTGAATCCGATCGGATACGGTGCTTTCGCCCAGGCAATGGACGAGCTGTCCGCAAAGCACAATGTGCTCTTCGTTCAGGCGGCCGGCAACTACACTGTCCCTCCCGGGCGAGCCTGGCCCCCGGTTGGCGCCCTGACTGACGGCATCGCAAGCCCAGCTGAAGCAGTGCACTCACTGGCTGTTGGGTCTCTTGCTCACCTAGGAGGGGCGGTCCCCGTTGGTTCTCCAGCCTCGTATTCCCGTCGGGGACCGAGTTTCGGTGGTCAGCAGAAACCTGATGTAGTCCATTGGTCAGGCGACTTCGGCGGAACATTTGGTGCCCTCACTGGACACGGCATTCAGTCTGTCATACCGGGTGATGACCTGGCCGAATCTGTGGGAACCTCGTTCGCCACGCCCATCGTCAGCGCAATAGCCGCAAATACGTGGGACGAGATCGAGGCGAGCAGCGGGGCTAACGCAGCGTGTCCCGAACTCGTAAAAGGTTTGCTGGTTCACTCCGCCGCGGTCGCTTCACCAATAAGAGACCAGAGTCATCGCGCCTACTTCGGTGCAGGTGTTCCTACTGAGTCCGGGGTGATCCTGGAGGATACGCCGGACTCATTCACCACGGTGCACGAAGTCAACATGGTGAGGGGCATCGATTGGTTCAAAGATCCGTTTCCAGTCCCAGCATGCCTTCTCACAACCGATGGCAAGCTGAAGGCTGAGATCGTGATGACCGTCGCTTACGCACCGGTAGTTGATGCAGCTTTTGGCGACGAGTGTGTACGAAGCAGTGTCGATGCGAGCTTTGGACGCATGACCTCTACCCCGACAGGGTTTCAGTTGAAAGGGCTTGTTCCATTTGAGAAAGGCGCGCAAGCTCACGCCTGGGAACGAGACCGCGTTCAGATGGGCAAGTGGAGTCCCATCAAGACCTACCGAAAGAAGTACCCCCAAGGCACTGCTGGTGGCGATAGGTGGGCATTAAAGTTGTCCTTGCTTGAACGAGTTGAGGGTGAAGTCACTACAAGCCAAAGAGTCTTCGTGATCCTGACATTCAAAGGCTTGAGCCCCACTCTCCCTGTTTACCAGGATGGCCTTGCAGCCATCAGTGCCTCGAACTACCCCAGTCTCTCGCTCCGCGGCCAGGGACAAATCAGAGTGCAAGCAAACGGCTGAAATTCCACAACAGGCAAGGGATCATAGAAGGCGGAGTGAGACGAACGTCGGCTCGGTTGAATCATGCTAATGCCTTCGCTACGTCGTAGCCTGCTGATTTGGTGAGGTTGTTTCGCGCCCGGTCATAGCGCCGTGTGGTCCGGGGATCTGCATGTCCCATGGAGTCCTGCAGGTCGTGCAGGGCGGTGCCGCTGTCCAGGGCGATGGTGGCGAACGTGTGCCGCAGGCTGTGCGGGCTGATCTGACCGGGGACGCCGGCTGCACGAGCGAGCCGCTGAATAGTGCGGAACACCTCTGACCGGTTCCACGGCTTGCCGGTGGCCGTCGTGAAGATCGACAGGCCCTTGGCTGCCGCCGTCACCAGGTCAGCGCCCGTGGTGCCCAGATAGGTGTTCAGTGCGTCCGCGGCGGGAGCCGGGACGGCGACCTTGGCAATCGTTCCGCCCTTGCGGCGGATAGTCAGCGTGCGGTGCCCCGAGTCGTGACCATAGTCAGCGGTGCTCACACTCAGAGCTTCACTGACCCGGATACCGGTGAACATGAGCAGGCTGACCAGGGCATGCGAGCGCGGTCCGTCCGCACGAGCTGCACCGAGCAGGGCCTTGGCCTGCTCCCTCGTCAATCCCTGCGTTGCACTGTGGTCGCCGTCCACCTTTGGACGGGCGATCAGCTGCACCGGATTGCCCTGCACCAGTCCCATGCCCAGCGCGTACCTATAGAAGCTGGACAGGGCAGACAGCTTGCGTGCCACCGTGGCCGGGGCACCCGCCAGGGTATGCCGGTAACCATCCACATGCACCCGCTCCACCGTGAGCAGGTCCAGCCCGTGGCTGTCCAGCCAGGAACAGAAGTCCACTAGGTTCCGGCTGTACGCCTTCACAGTGTTAGTCGATTGCTGCGCGAGCTGCCACGCGGCGATCAGGCGCGCATGGCGCTCACTGTTACTGGTGGGGAGAGTGGTGTGAATGAGGTCCATGCACACATCATAACTGACATTATGGTGTGGGAATGGAGGTGCTCGGTAGGTCTACGTCCGGCAGTCACTTTCCCTCACTGCGGAAGTAAAGCCGCTCAACTTTTTTTACTCTCAATCGAGCGTTGTAGTTCACGTCTTCTGCGATCCCACGCAACTCCCATTTCCCAAGTCCAGCAGGATAAATAATTGACCCCATGATCTTGAGTTCTTGAGACAGCGCAACACCCTTGTCGGCATCAGGCGACGTCGCCCAACCGCCCTCGCCGGAAATATTGTGACCGTACTTATCGGTTTCCGCCCCATACACCCACCGTGTGATCTGCCCACCAACCAGGATGTACCACGCTCCCTGCGAACCAGGCTCCAAATGAATCTCATTTCGCCCCCTGATTGGCCCACGTTGTCCCAGTTCTAGAAAGAACCCGGGGTGTGAGTGCAGGGTTACTGGATGCGTTCCGGAGTTCACTATGCGGACCCTGTACATGACATACAGCCATTGATCCTGTTGCTGCGGAACCTCAATAAGGGTGCCAAGAGGCACATATGTGTAGGCCTCTTGGGATGAAGAATCGCCGATGACATAGAGCGGTCTATTTTCGGGGAGTATCCGCACCGAGACGGATGGGCCCAACTCGTCGAGCCTGGCACGCAACGCCTCAAGAGCGGTGAACTGTCCCTGTTCGCTCTGGTCTCGGGCGATTGCCAAACTCTCGTTGGCTACGTCCAGTGCGCGCTCACTTGCATCGGCTGCTCGTGTTGCTGCATGGGCCGATTTGCGGGTCTCAACAGCCTGCCATGCGACTACTGCTGCTGAACAAGTGGTAGCTAGCGCTGCAACGACTGTCGCGAAGGTTTGGGCTTCCATCGGAACAGTGTAGATCTGTGCAGTTCCGATACCGGTGGACACACGCCGGAGTTCACCCGGGGCCGGGGGGAGGAACCCCTCTGACGGGGATCACCAGCCCCGGTCGTCTTAGCGCCTCCCACCGTGGGCGGGTTGGAAAGTTTCGACCGCCTACTTTTTGCTGAACGCTTTCAGCGGTGGAAAGCTACACGGCTCTGGGAATAGGGCACCTCTACGCCATCAAGACCATAGAGGAGGGGGCCCCGTCCGGGTTGCCCCTTCCGACCGGCAGCCCTCCTCCGTAGCCGTTTGTACGGCTATCTTCACGTGGGTCACTCCCATCGGTTAATGCGCGCTATGTCTCAGTTTGAGTCGGGGAGGCCACCATTAAGGCAGGCGAACTATGCAAATAGTTCATGGCATTTGCCAGCAGCATTGAACTATCCTGAAACATACCCAGACCGACATTGCATTGACTGCACAGCAATCCACGTACACGTCCGGTCACATGGTCGTGGTCAACATGGTCAGCATCCGGCCGCCCGCATATGGCACAGCGGCCCTCTTCTCCGAATATCTTCTTTAACTCATGCGGAGCCACTCCATATTTCCTTGCACGCTCAAAAAACTTATAGCAGTGGTCACTGCAGAACCTCTGACTCGGCGGCCCTTCATTGGGTTTCCCACAAGTTTGGCACTCAGTGAACGAACCGGCAGAGACATGAAGCCTCTCGTCCTCCCGCCGACAGGCTGCTGAGCAGAATAGGTGGGAAGAAGCGGCTTCCTTCCCACACCTATGACAGGTTCCATTGGCTTTTCGGCGGGCAGGCTCGGCAAGTGGATCGCCATACGTTTGTGACCTGTTGTAGTGCATCGTGCACCATGGGACCCCTGGCGTCCACCGCCTTCTACCGCACCCCTCCACTTCACAATCCGAAAGGAGGGCGGCGCGCTCGCGTGCAACGCGGTAGTTTCTGGTCTTCCGGCATCCGTCGCTGCATGTCATGGGGAGTGCACCCACCCGATTTGTTGGTCGATCTACTGTGAACTCTTCATGGCACTCGGAGCAGGTAATCACGGAAGGACCCGGTGGAGGAGCAGGCGGATCGTCCAGATCCCGCTGGGCTCTCTCAGCTAGCCTCTCAACCCGCTTTGCAGAATTCAGCAAACGGACCTGGTGCGCCTTGCGCTTTTTCTTACACTCCACCCCACAGGTCAAAGGAGGCTTACGACTGGTACCGCGTGGAAAATCATTGCCACACTCCACGCAAGTTAATTCTGTTACCCGCCTAGCCGGGGGATGCTCGTCCGCCACGCTGCGATACGTGCGAACCCGCAATCCAGTGGCCGCCTCCGCTGCAACCCGCGCATTCCTGAGCCGGACACGCTCAGTCCGGCCGACCTTTCTACACTCTTCGCTGCAATAGCCAGGATTCCTAGTTGCGTGAGAAGGCTTATCGAATTCACGGCCGCACTCTATGCACACAAGCGGCTTCGGGGCTAGTTCGATTTGCAGGGGAAATAGTGTATCTTCCTCGGTATCCGAGGAAGATTCTCGAACACGGGAGGCCTTTTCTCTATTCACCCGTGTCCTCCGCGCCCGTCTACAGTCCGGGCTGCAGGCCCGGGGGAGGACTCCCCGACGACCGGCTCCAACAGAAAACGACTCTCCGCATTCCTCGCACGTAAGCTCCATGAGCTCACAGTATTCGTGCCCTCTGACGTTATCTCTTTTGCCGTGCCTTAACATCGTTCGGGACATGCCGCTCACCCTCCCGCCATGGCTACGCTACGAACGGGCGCGGGGGTGGGAGCCCTCCCCCGGCAGGAACCGCGACCGGTCGTCTTAGCACCTCAGTAGGCGAACGGGTTGCAAGGTTTTTAAGGGTGGCATCGACCCTACGCACCCCGGGGAGTCCGGGAAGCAGGACCTCCACCCTCAGATCGCCAAGGGGCGGTATTTCACCACGGTCGTGGTGCTGCGGCTACACATGCCCTCCGGGCCAGGACGATCACGCCCAGCTAGAACGACTAGTTCCTGCCAGATCAGCATCGCACGGTGCTTCAGGGGTTGATGGACGCTGACGACCACATCACCAAATAGGGAAGAGCTCACTTCACGAGCAAACCGGAGGTGATCATCGTTGGGTTCATGCGCCTCGCTCGCTCGCTTGGCTACAAGCCTCAAGTCCGAAAGCACGGCACCTCGGTTGGATCGTCGGATTCACGATCAACAGTCAGGCTCCTGTGGTTCGTCTTCCGCGGAAGGCGCAGCGGGTTGTCGTTCAGACCGGCAGACTGTCGAGGATGCGGTACGTCAGATCAGTAGAGGTTTTGCGAGTTGATGACTGACGTCCTGGAAGCGATCTGAGGGTGGCGGTGGAAGGGGTGATCTGTCCCCTCCACCGGCTTTAACCTCCACCCTTAGATGACGCCGGAGCCTATGCGGTTATGGAAGCTGAGAACCCTCGCGTCCGCCGGCGGCTGTTGCTACGCCACAGCCCGGGTTGTGGCGTCGGGAACCCCGCGATGACCTTCAGGCAGGCAGGGCAAGGATCCTTCACTTGCGTAAATCCGAGTTGATGCCCATAGGCCGCCTGTGCGGCGCAACGGTGGTCCAACCCAAGACGCACGTAGTGCATCTTGGTCTTGTCCCATTCGCGAGCTTGGCTAAGCGTTTCGTCCTCAGCGCGCCGGGTGGGATTCGGCACTTCGCACTGTAGAAGCGGAATAAAAGCATTGGTTTGCATGGCAGTCGTCCTATTGAGAATGTGAAGAAAATGGGTATTGTGCGGTGCGCCGCACGTCCTCTACCTTCTGGTGATCCTCAGGGGCATACAGGGCACGCGCCTGTATGCGGAGGCATGGTGGTCGACAACCACGTTCAGAGGCCAGGATCTGGTGGATCTCGGCGCTTCAACGCCGCGTGAAGGAAGAGGTTTATGGAAAGAAGAAGTTCTACCGAGGTAGAACCTGAAGGTTTACAGACCCGGAGACGGGCTGGGTACGCGGCCTAGGCCGCGTACCCAGGGTGGCGAATGAACCATCACGTGGAAATGTTGCAGGTCAACCTCTACGTCATTGGACGTAGAGGTTGAACTAGGGTCGAAGGTAGGTGACGAGGAGGCCAGCCTAGGAAACACGGATTACATCCCTGCCAGGCAGACAGCTCGGGACCATGTCTATCTTTCGATGCCTCAGCTCGTCGCACTGGCGCTCGCGTCAGGTGAACACTCTCTGTTCATCATGCTTGCCGGAACTTGCGGACTCCGATGGGGCGAGATCACGGCCCTCACGGCGGCTGACGTACAACTTGGCCCCCGCCCATCCTTGTCCATTTCCAAGGCTTACGCAGAAGTGGGCGGCACTCTCATTCTGGGTCCGACAAAGGGTGGAGAAAAGAGGATCGTTCCCCTGCCCAGAGTGGTGGCCGATCGTCTTGCAGTAGTCCTCGAAACGATTGAACCTCGCGAGCGCCTCTTCAGTGGAGCCAGAGGCTCCGCGCTCAGGAACAATACATGGACCAGGCGCCATTATGCCCCCGCCATTGCTGCGGTCGCATCAACAGACGATAGCTTCCCGCGCCCTACTTTCCACGATCTCCGCCATACTGCGGTGAGCCTCGCCATCAGTGCGGGAGCGAACGTGAAAGTTGTCCAGCGAATCGCGGGCCATGCATCAGCCACGATGACACTCGACACCTATGCAGGCTTGTTCGACGACGATCTGCATGACAGTGCCAGCCGAATAAACGACGCTTTGACCGCAAATAGTTGGGGGTAACCGTCACTTTCTCGTCACCTAGAGCGGCTAGTTCCCCGCACTTCGGCGAGTAAGCACTCTTCCTCGTAATGAGAAGGTCGCCAGTTCGATTCTGGCAGGAGGCTCCACTAAGCCCCCGGCACCTGTTGGTGCCGGGGGCTTTTGCGTGCCTGCATAAAACCCGCAGCGGAACAAGCAGTCCGCCGCCTATCCGCGGGGCGGGCGCATGATCGGTTCCGGCGCCGAACCATTTCGCTCCCGGGGCTGCCGTCGGCCCCCGTGCATGTTCCTCGCCGAAGGGTCAGCGCTTTACAGTTTCTGCCCGGGGGTAACAAGCGAAATCACCCATTTGGCGAGAGGTCCCTCCCATGAAAACCCGAAAACTGTTCCTCGTTCCGGCGGCCGTGCTCGGCGCCCTTGTTGTCGCTGCCGGCCCTGCGGCCGCCGAAGACGGCACCTGGCAGGCGGAACTGGCACCGGCCAACAACAGCGGCACCAGCGGCAGCGTGATGGTCGAGGTCCACGGCAGCGAGGCCACGGTGCACATGTCCGTCACCGGCGCCGCCGAAACCTGGCGCGGCGCACCCTTCCCGCACACCCAGCACATCCATGTCGGCGGGCAGGGCGTGTGTGCCGGTCCGGAATCGGATTCCGACGGCGACGGCGTCGTCAGCTCGCCCGAAGGCGCTCCCCTGACCGGGCACATCAGCACGTCCCTGACCATCTCCGGAGACACCAGCCCGGCGTCCGCCGTCGCCGTCGACCGGTTCCCGGGCGGCGGAAGTTACAGCTACGAGCGGACCGTCATACTGGATCCGGAAACCATGGCAGCCCTGCAGGCCGGAACCGCGGCCGTGGAAATGCACGGCGTGGATCCGGCACTCCTGCCGGCAGCGGCACAGCAAAAAACCAGTCCGGAAGATCCTTCGCTTCCGCTGGCGGCAACCCTGCCGGCAGCCTGCGGCGTGCTGATGCCCTCCCAGCTGGACGGTATGCCGCGCGGCGGAGCGGCCGCCGGGGTGGAGGTGGATACGGCGGCCCAAGGTGCCGCTGCATACACCGCGCCGGGCGCCGGGGCGGCGTTGGGCGCGGCCGGCCTGGCCGCCGCCCTGGCTGCCGGGGCGGCAGGTGCGGCTGCTGCCGGCAAGCGGCGCGCGGCACGGCGCAGCTGAGCCCGCTCCCCCAGTCCCTTGCGGAAACACTGTGCATAAATTGGGCCGCCCTTGTGCCGGGCTTGACCGTTTCCTGCCGGAAGCGGGCCTAGCCTCACAGGGAGGATAACAACCGGCGGCCCATCGCCGGAGGAAAGAGGGAATTCGCATGGACACAGCAATGAGCGGCCACACCATCCGCCGCTACACGCGCGTCCAGCGGGATGCCTTCGTAGGACCGGTATGCACCGAGTGCAACCGCCGCATGGTGCCCAGGTGGATCGAGGACCGGGGCCGTTGGATTATCAACGGGTTCCAGTACCCCGGCGTCCGCTGCAGCAACCATGAGCGCCGTGTCCTGCCCGAATACTTCGGACTCCCGCAGCAGGACCCGACCGCGGGCCTGACGGCGAGGAGCGAGTCCGCAGGGTCTGCCCGGCGTTCCAAAGCCGGCAGCCGGTTCCTGGGGCTGGGCACCAAACGCGCAGCGCGCGGCGTCGCCTAGCCTCCGGACCCTTGATATGCCCGGCCGTCCCCGGGCAACTGACCAGGAGCCCCCGCTGTTTTCCCCAAGAAACGGTGGGGGTTTCTGCTGTCCAAAGGGTGCCGGCAGCGAAAACCGGTTTGCCGGTCAGTCGGCAGGCCGGTCAGTCAGCAGGCCGGTCAGTCAGCAGGTGCCGGGGGAATCCGCCCGGCCAGCAGGGCCTTGATCCGCTCTTCGGCGCCCGGAAGGGTTTCGGTGGCGGCCACGTTGGCTTCTTCCACCGCACGCACAACCTCGTTGCGCTGGATCTTCACGCCGCGGGGGGCATCGATGCCGATGCGCACGCCGTCGCCGCGTGAGTCCAGAACGGTAATAACAATGTCATCCCCGATCAGGATCTGCTCTCCGGACCTGCGTGTTAGCACCAGCATCCGCTCACTCTACCGCAATCGGGGGCGCTGCCGCCGAAGCGCGGGACGGCAGGTTCTCCGGGCTTCGCGGCCCGGCCCTGCGGCGAGGCCCGGCGGCGGGCTAGAGGACCGGCGTGGGCGACGGCCCGCCGTCGAGCCAGCCGATAGGCAGGCCCAGCGAGTTGACGGACTGGGGAGTCCCGGTGGTGTCGATGCCCTCGACGGCGGCGGCGTCCACCACCACCGCGGAGCGCACCGCGCCCACCCAGGCGGCGGTGTCTTCAGGCTTGCGGCCGGCGTCCACGGCCACCCAAACCTGGTCAGCGGCGAGAGCTGAAATCAGCGTGGAGTGCCGGCCCATCTCGGTTCCGGAGCGACCCAGCCCGTAGGCGAGGAAAATGGCGTGCCCGGCCATGACACCGGCGGCCCGCGCCGTGGCTACCGCCCGGCGGTCCGCCGCCCGGCCCACCCCGTCCGTCTCCAGCACACCGGCTACCCGGACCGCAGCCGCTCCGCTGCCGGCCAGATCCGCCATTGACCGGCAGACCTCCAGGGCTTCATCGCCCAGGCCGACCACCATGACCAGGTCCCCGGCGCCGCCGAGCGGCGCCGGGGGCAGTGAGGTGCGCTGGACCGGTTCCAGCGCCATGCCCGGCTGCTGGTTCCCCTGGAGCTGGCCGGCCTGCAGCTGGTTCAGCTCGATCCGGTTCAGGGGTACGGGAGCCGGCGGCTGGGCCGGGGCGAATGCGGCAGGTGCCTGCACCGGGGCCCCGGTGCTGGCGGCAAGGGTGTCCATCAGCTCGGCGAAGGCATGCGATCCGGTGGAAACGGACGGAGCAGCGGGTGCGGCCGGGTGCAGGGTGGATTCGGCCCGGTCCGCTTCTTCGAGCAGCGCCGAAATGCCGGCGCGTTCCGAAGACGCACGGCTGGGCAGGTCCGGCTCGACGGCGGCGCGGCGCCTGCCGCTGGGCGGCAGCTCCACCGTCACCTCATAGTGCTGGCGGGAGAGGAACCCGCCGATCCCGCCCACGGTGACCTTCTCGGCGGCGATAATCCTCGCCCGCGGCCCATGCTCGGCAAACACTTGGGCTTTCAGGGCGTCAAGCGACGTCCCTTCAAGCTGAAATCGTCTCGGTTCCACGCACCACCCCTACAGTCTCGATACTGACATTACCCGCTGTCGCTTCCTGGTAGGACAGTACCGGCAGTCCGCCCGCCTGCGCCGACACCAGCCGGCGGATAGCGGGGCGGAGTGCCGGGGCACAGACCAGCACCGCATTGAAGCCGGCATTTTCGGCTCCGGCGACGGCGTTCCGCAGCGAGGCCAGCACGGTTTCGATCCGGGCGGGGTCGAGCAGGATCTGGCTGCCCTGGTCCGAGGGACGCAGCGCTTCGAGCATGGACTGTTCCAGAGACGGGTCAATCATGATGACCCGCAGGACGTTGTCGGCAACATACTGGGCGGCCAGGGCCGGGCCCAGTGCCGTGCGGGCCGTTTCGATCAGGCCCTCCGGGTCCGAGGAGACCTTGGCCCGCAGCAGCAGGGACTCATAGATCCGGGGCAGGTCATTGATGGGGATCTGCTCGGCCAGCAGGCCCTGGAGCACCCGCTGCACTTCCGCCAGGGACAGCACTCCGGGCACCAGTTCATCCACGGCCGAGGGGTTCACCTGCTTCACCCCTTCGGTCAGCACCCGCACGTCCTCGCGGGTCAGCAGCCGGGCGGCGTTGGCGGTGATCACCGCGGAGAGGTGCGTCACAAGCACGGATACCCGGTCGATAACAGTGGCACCGGCCATTTCCGCGGCATGCTGCATTTCCGCGGGAACCCACTTTCCGGCCAGCCCGAACACGGGTTCCACGGTGGCGGTGCCGGGCAGCCCGTCCAGGTAGTCGCCCAAGGCCAGGATCTTGCCGGAGGGCGCCTCTCCGCGGCCTGCTTCCACTCCGGCAATCCGGATGACGTAGGTGGACAGCGGCAGGTCCACGCTGTCGCGGGTGCGGACCGGCGGCACCACAATGCCCAGGTCCATGGCGATCTTGCGGCGCAGCGCCCGGACCCGGGCCAGCAGGTCATCGGAGCCGCCGGTGACAATGTCCACCAGGTCCGGGGCGAGCATGATCTCCAGGGCGTGCACCCGCATCTGCTCAATCAGGTCTTCGGTGGTCTCCGAGGCGGCCGGTGCATCCAGGGCGGCCTGGGTGCTGGCCTTCTCCGCCTCCGCCGCCGCTTCCCGTTTCTTGATCCGCTGCGACGCGAAGATCAGCAGCGCGCCGATGACAATAAACGGCATCTTGGGCATGCCCGGGATCAGGGCCATCACAATGGCCGCTCCGCCGGCGACCATCAGGGCGTTCCGGGACTGGCTCAGCTGCGCCCCCGCGGTGCTGCCCATATCGGCTTCGGCATTGGAGCGGGTCACGATCATGCCGGTGGAGACGGCCATCAGCAGCGCGGGGATTTGGGTGACCAGCCCGTCGCCGATGGTCAGCAGGCTGTAGGTGTTGACGGCTTCGCCAACGGACATACTGCGCTGGAGCATCCCGATGGCGATGCCGCCGATGATGTTGATGATGATGATGATCAGGCCGGCAATGGCGTCGCCCTTGACGAACTTGGAGGCACCGTCCATGGCGCCGTAGAAGTCGGCTTCGGCGGATACCTCGGCACGGCGTTCCCGTGCCTGGGTGTCGGTGATCAGGCCGGCATTCAGGTCCGCGTCAATGGCCATCTGCTTGCCGGGCATGGCATCGAGGGTGAACCGCGCCCCCACTTCGGCCACGCGCTCGGCACCCTTGGTGACCACCACGAACTGGATGACCACCAGGATCAGGAAGATCACCGCGCCGATGATCAAGGACCCGTTCACTGCCACGTGCCCGAAGGCTTCAATGACCTGCCCGGCATATCCCTCGCCCAGCACCAGGCGCGTGGAGGCCACGTTCAGTCCCAGCCGGAACAGCGTGGCAACCAGCAGCAGGGACGGGAACACCGAGAAGTCCAGCGGCTTGCGCACGAACATGGTGGTCAGCAGGATCACCAGGGCCAGCAGGATGTTGATGATGATCAGCACGTCCAGCAGCGCCGCAGGGATGGGGACCACCAGCAGCAGGATGATGCCGATGACGCCTACGGGGACGGCGAGTTTCAAGAGGTTGCGGTTGCGTTTCACTGCGCGGCCTTACGGTGTTGTGGGGTGGTCACGGGTAGGGGCGGCACGGCCGCCATGGTGTGCATTCCGGCAGCGGATCCGCGCCGCTTCAGGGACATAACGAAGGCCAGCACGCGGGCGACGGCGTTGTAGAGTTCCGCCGGGATTTCGGCGTTCAGTTCGCACGCGCTGTGCAGGGCACGCGCCAGCGGAATGTCGGACACCATGGGGACGCCCTTTTTTTCGGCTTCCTCACGGATCCGGGCGGCAATCACACCGGCGCCCTTGGCCACGACCCGGGGCGCGGATTTGCCCGGCTCGTATTTCAGGGCCACGGCCACGTGGGTGGGGTTCACGAGGACGACGTCGGCGTCCCCCACGGCAGCCATCATGCGGTTCCTGCTCATGGCCAGCTGCCGGGAGCGTCGCTGGGACTTGACCAGCGGATCTCCTTCGCTGTTCTTGTTCTCGTCCTTGACTTCCTTCTTGGTCATGCGGGTGCGTTTCCGGTTGCGCTTCATCACCACGAAGATGTCCGCCGCGGCGAGGATCAGGCCCGCGGCCACCGCCGCCTGCAGCAGCAGGGCGGTGCCGCCGCCGGCTGCTTCCAGGACGGCGGACACGGGCAGCCCGCCGGCCGACATCAGCACCGGCATCATCTGCTGGATTACCGCATACAGGACCAGGCCCACCACCGCTGTTTTCGCAAGCGACTTCACGCCGTTCCAGAGCGCCTGGGTGCCGAAAACGCGTTTGACCCCGGCAAGCACATTGAACTGTTCGAATTTGCCCTTGAACTTCTTGATATGGATGCCGCCCTGCATGGCGGCGGTGAGCAGTACCGCCCCGGCCACTACCCCCAGCAACGGGCCGAGGATATAGGCCATGCTGCCGAGCCCGTCATTCATCAGGGTCACGGCCACCTGGGGATCCGGGTTCGCGATGATGGTGGAGACGCCGGTCAGCACCTCCCCGGCTGCCTCGGAGCCGCGGGAAATGGTGAACGGCATCATCAGGGCCGCCATGCCTACCCCCACCCATGCGGTGAGGTCTTCGGATTTGGAGAGCTGGCCCTTGGACCGGACTTCCTTCATCCGTTTCTCGGTGGCCTGTTCGGTCCGTTCGCCTGTGGGCTGTTCCGGCATTTATCCCACCCCCGTCACGGCACGCACAATGGTGGACACCATTGAGGAAACAATGCGCGGCAGGGCCAGGAAAACCATCGAGGCCAGGGTCAGCGTCAGCAGGATCTTCAGCGGGAAGCCCAGGGCGAATGCGTTCAGCGCCGGGGCCACGCGGGTAAGCAGGCCAAGCCCGGCGTCGGCCAGGAACAGCACCACCAGCAGCGGTCCGGCGATCTGCACCGAGGCAAGGAACATCTGGGACACGGATGTGGCCAGGGCAGAGACCGGCTCGGCCAGGTCCACTCCCCCGGCCAGCGGCAGGGCGGTGAAACTGCGCAGCAGCCCGCCGATGATCAGCTGGTAGCCGTCAGAGGCGAACAGCAGCGCCAGGGCGGTGATCTGGAAAATGCGGGTGAATTGGGCACCGTTGACCATGGATTGCGGGTCAAAGGCCTGGGCCAGCTGGAAACCGCCGAAGGTGTCGATCAGGTTGCCGGCGGACTGCACGGCGGAAAACACCACCATGACCAGGAAGCCCAGCAGCGCCCCCACCAGCAGTTCCAGCACCAGCGCCATGAAAAACGCTCCGGTGTCCAGCGCACTGTACCCCTGGCTGAGCTGCGGGGCCACGGCCAAGGCCAGGCCCAGGCCGATCATGGCCTTCACGCGTGCGGGGAAGGCGTTGTAGGAAAACGGCGGAGCGATGACCAGGAAGGCCACCATCCGGACCGAGGCCAGCAGGAACGCCTCGATCCAGTCCTGGTCAAGGGGAATGTTCATCTAGCCGCCGCCGAGAAGGGACGGAATCCTTGAGAACATTTCGTGCGTGAAGGACACTATTTCGGAGATCATCCAGTGTCCGCAGACCAGCAGGGCTATGGCCACGGCAATGGCCTTGGGCACGAAGGAAAGCGTCACTTCCTGGATCTGGGTAATGGACTGCAGCAGCGAAATCGCGAAACCGACCACCAGCGCCGTGATCAGCACCGGTGCGGACAGCTTGGCCGCCACCCAGAGGCCCTGCATGGCGATGTCCAGGACGGCATTTGTATCCACTAGGTGCCGCCCTGGTAACTGTTGATCAGGGAGGTAATGATCAGGCCCCAGCCGTCCACGAGGATGAACAGCAGGATCTTGAACGGCAGGGAAATCATCACGGGGGGAAGCATCATCATGCCCATGGACATCAGCGCGGCGGAGACCACCAGGTCAATGACCAGGAACGGCACGAAGATCACGAAACCGATGATGAACGCAGCCCGCAGCTCCGAGATCATAAACGCCGGAATCAGGGTAGTCAGCGGCACGGATTCGGGGCTCTCGGGGTTTTCCTGCCCCGCGGCGCGGGTCATCAGGGCAATGTCCTCTTCGCGCGTGTGCGCGAGCATGAACTGCTGCAGCGGCCCGGAACCGGTGTCGATGGCGGTGTCGAAGTTGATGGAGCCGTCCAAATAGGGCTGGACGGCAATCGTGTTGATCTCGCTGATGACCGGGGCCATGATGAACAGCGACAGGAACAGGGCCAGCCCGGCGAGCACCTGGTTGGGCGGGATTGACGGCAGTGACAGGGCGTTGCGCGTCATCGCCAGCACCACGAAGATCTTGGTGAAGGACGTAAGCATCAGCAGCAGCGACGGTGCCACGGAGAGCAGCGTGATGCCGATCAGCGTGGTCACGGCCGTGGAGGGCGCGCCGTCCTGGCCGTTGATGTCGATGCTCAGCCCGCCGCCGTCGTCGGGCTCGGCGGGAGCCCCCGGAGCCGTGGGCGCCACGGGCGGCGCCGGGTCAAAGGTGGTCGCGTGGCCGGCGGCAGCGCTGAGCAGCAGCAGGGCAGCCACGGCCAACAGGAGTGCGGCGGCCAGGCCCAGGGCATTGCGGGTGCGGCGCACGGCGACGGCGGTGCTCACCCTTTGCGCCCCTGGCGCAGGAAGTTTCCGGTCTGGCGCCAGGTCTCCGGCGACAGGATGGAACCGCCCAGGACGGACTTCGCCGGCACCGGTTCGGTCAGTGGCAGGGCGTGGGCTGCGCGGTGCGCCCGCCGGCTGGGCACCGCAGCGGCGTCCGCGGTGCCGTCCGCTGCGGCCTGCAGGGAAGCGGCAAACTCGGCATCGGGCGCCGCGTCCGCTGTTTCCGGTTCTGGCGGAAGGTCCGAGGTGTGCAGCACATTGACCGAACCTTCGGTGACTCCCAGGAGGAAACGCTGCCCGTCGGTTTCCACCACAACCACGGAGGCCTTGGGAGTTATGGGCTGCCGGCTGACCACCCGGATCGGGACCTGCTCGCCGCGGTCAGTGCCGGCGACCTTGCTGAAACGCCGCTGCAGCCACCACAGCAGGCCCAGCACGGCGCCGAGCGAAACCAGGACACGCAGTCCCAGAAACAGGGTGTCCACTAATTAAGCCCCTCAACCACGTCCAGGATCTTGGTGATGCGCACGGCGTAGTCCTGGTCGATAACCACCACTTCACCGTTGGCAATGAGCCGTCCGTTGAGCAGGATGTCAGCGGGCGCCCCCGCGGAACGGTCCAGTTCCACCACGCGGCCGGGTTCGAGGTTCAGCACGTCGCGGACGGACATGCGCGTGTGTCCGATCTCCACGGTCAGCGCCATCTCAATGTTGTTGATGCGGCCCATTTTGCCGACGATCGAATCGTCCGCGGAACCGCCGTGCACCGACGGGGTGTCCCGCAGCCTGATGGCAAACCAGCCGGCCGTGCCTTCAGCGGAACGGAGCTCGAACACCACGCTGGCGGGATCGGCGAACAGTGCGGACGCGTCTTCGGTGCGGGCCTCGCCCAGGACGCCGACGCCGAGGGTGGCGCTGGCGGCTTCGAGCGACGGGCGCAGGACGTCCGCGGCGGATACCAGCGGCGAGTCGGTGCCGGCGATGGCGGACAGCGGCGATGAGCTCGCCAGGACCACTGCCAGGTCGGCGGATTCGGCGCCTACGAAGGAGGCGGTTACCGCGGCAGCGGTTTCCGACGCCGGCACCCCCGCACCGTTGTGGGCAATAGGTTCCAGGACAAGCGGGGTGGGCAGGCCGCGCACCAGGGCGGAAACGGCGTCCGCGTGCAGGCTGTGGGGGCTGGTCATAACTACTTCTCCTCGATACTGACGATGCTGCCGGCAAGGCGGGACCCGCTGGCTCCTACGGCGGCCTGGGCCAGGGTCTGACCGTCAACGGTGACGTTCAGCGGACGGTGGCGGGGGTGGCCAAGATTCAGGACGTCCCCCACGGCCAGGCGAAGGACCATGGCGGGTTTCACCACAATGGGTTCCAGCTGCAGGCAGACCTTCACCGGCACGTGCGTCAGCTGCCGCTGGATAAGTTCAGCGGGGCTGGCGTGGGTGGACTGGGCGCCCAGCGGATCCAGCTGGGGCAGCAGGGCCGCTGCCGGTATGGCGACGGTAGCCGGCGCAGTGGTTTCGCCGACCACCATTTCGAAGGTCGCGACGATCATCGGGTCACCGGAGGCGGCCGCCTGCGCGAACTGGGAGTTGTACTGCACGGATGCCAGCGTCAGCGGAGACGTAAGCAGGTGGCCCAGGGAATAGTGCAGGTCCTCGACGGCGTCGTCCATGATCTTGCCCAGCAGGGCCTGTTCAATGTGGGTGAACTTGCGTTCGGGTGCGGACTGGAACCCGGTGCCGCCGAGCATGTGCCCCACCCAGGACAGTGCGGCGTCCATGGGGAACTGGATAACGGCCTTGGCCGAGGTAGCGGCCATGTTGAACAGCACCATGCCGGTGTTGTCCGGCAGGGACGCGGCGTATTCGTCGTAGCTGAGGACCTGGACCTGCTCGGAGGTAACCTGCGAGAGCACCCGCACCTTGGCAGTGAGCTGGGTTCCCCACTGGCGGGCGAACGTATCGAACGCCATTTCCAGTACCCGCGCATGTTCGCGGGCCAACGTAGTGGGCCTGCTGAAGTCGTAAACCTCTACCGGTTTGGCTTTAGCGGGCGTGCTTATAGGAGGTGATTCTTGGACCGTCACATCCGGGACTATCGGCAGCGCAGGCCCGCGCGTAAGGGACGCGGTCAGCTGCCCGCCGCAGCTTGCTGTTCGGCCACGATTCCGGGGATCAACGATCTCACGTCCTCGCTCTGTCCGGACAGGACCACAATGTCCACCCGCCGGTTGCGGGCCAGCTCCTCAGTTGTGGTGCCCGGGGTCAAGGGACGGGATTCGCCGTAGCCCACGGCCTTGATCTGGCCCTGGACCACGCCGCCCTTGGCCACGAGGTAACGGAGCACGTTGACGGAGCGCGAGGAAGACAGTTCCCAGTCCAGGGCGTCGGAAGCGAACTGCCGGACCTGGGCGGTGTGCCCCTCAACGGATACCTGGTAGGTGGTGGGTGCCAGCGCCGGGCCCACGGTGTCCAGCACCTGCGCGGCGGCTTCGGTGAGGTCCGCCAGATCCGGGGCGAAGAACATTTCGGAGCTGACCAGGCGGATGGTCAGGCCCCGCTCATCCATTTCAAACCGGACGGCGTCTTCGAGGCCTTTTTCCTGCAACCCGGCATAGATGGCGTCCTGCAGCGCCGTGAGGTCGTCCACTTCCTTGGCGGCCAGGGCGGCGTCGGGCTCAATGATTTCCTCATTGTCCACTTTGTCCGGCGGCACAATGATGCCGACGGCGGTGTCCACCGTATTGGTTTCCGTGGCACCGAATCCGGTGGCCAGGGATTCCTTGAGCTGATCGAACTTCTCCTGGTCCACGCTGGACATGGCAAAGAGGACGATGAACATACACATCAGCACGGTGACCATGTCCATGTAGGAGGCCATCCAGCGTTCGTCCGGGTGGCTCTCCTCCTCGACCTTCGGCTTGCGCCGTTTGCTGGCACTCACGCTGCGTCCTGGACCTTCTCGGCCTTCTCCGCCTTATCCGCCTTGGTGCCCAGCGCGTGCGCGGGAACCATGGCCCGCAGGCGTTCGCCCAGCAGGCGGGGCTGGCTGCCCGCCTGCAGGGCCAGGACACCTTCCATCAGCAGGGTCATTTCTTCGGCTTCAAGATCTGCGAGGCGCTTGAGCCGGGAGCTGATCGGCAGCCAAATGAAGTTGGCCGAGAGCAGGCCCCATAGGGTCGCGACAAAGGCCGTGGCAATCATCGGTCCCAAGTGGTCCGGCGTGGAGAGGTTTTCCAGCACGTGGGTCAGGGACACCACTGTGCCGATGATGCCCACCGTCGGCGCGTAGCCGCCCAGGCTGTTGAAGAACTTGACCGGGATCTTGTCGCTGGCCGTCTTGGTGGCCACTTCGTCTTCGAGCAGCATCCGCAGTTCGTCGCCGTCAGTGCCGTCGGCGATGTTCTGCAGCGCGGTGCGCAGGAACGGGTCCTCCACTTCGGCAGCGTCCTGTTCCAGGGACAGCAGGCCCTCACTGCGTGCCTTCTCGGCCAGCAGGACCACACGGTCAATGGTTTCCTGCGGCTGCGGGGTTTTGCCCATGAAGGCCCGGGGCAGGGCCTTGAATGCAATGAGGAAGTCCTTGAGCGTTCCGCCCGCCAGGCCCACGGCAATGGTGGCGCCGAAGACAAGGATCATTGGTGCCGGCAACAGAAGCGCGCCAACATGCGCGCCTTCGAGGGTGATCATGGCGTAGAGCGAGCCGAAGGCTAGCACCAGGCCGATTATTGTTGCTGGATCCATTAGTTGTTCCTAGGGCGAAGGGGCACGGTCTTGCTGGGGGTCGGGACACCGGACGGTTCCGCGGAAAAGACTTCGGGCACTAGCCCCAACCCGGGTCTTTCACGGACCGGTGCAGGGGTGTCCCGCGCCATGGAAATCACCAGGGCCCGGTAGGCGGCGATCCGGTCGATCACTTCCTGCATGCTCTCGGTCACGATGTACTTCGAGCCGTCCACCATCACCAGCGTTGTGTCCGGGTTGGCGTGGATCCGCTCGATCAGATCAGGGTTGATCGCAAACTGGGCGTCGTTCAGACGCGTGAGTACAATCATTGCCCTGCCCTGGTTCGTTCCACGGGACTCCGATAAGCCCTCACCCCTACTTTCGGCCGGTGCGCCCGGATTGTAAGGAAGACCGCTGTTTCGCGCGTCACGGCCCGGAACGCAGCGCCTTAAAAGCAGAACGGCCCCGGCTGCGGTGCAGCGGGGGCCGTTCTGCGTGAAACTTCGGTTAGCGCTTCAGGTTGGTCAGTTCCTGCAGCACTTCATCCGAGGTGGTGATGATGCGGGCGTTGGCCTGGAAGCCGCGCTGGGCCACGATCAGGTTGGTGAATTCCTGGGAGAGGTCCACGTTGGACATTTCCAGGGAACCGGCAATCGCGTTGCCCATGCCGGGGTCGCCGGGGCCGCCCAGGACGGGGTTGCCCGAGTTCACCGTGGCGGTAAAACCGGAGTTGCCGGCCTTTTCCAGGCCAGCCGGGTTGGTGAAGGTGGCAACGGCAATACGCGCCAGTGCCTGCTTGGCCCCGTTGGTGAAGGAACCGATCAGCGTGCCGTCCTTGGCGATGGAGAAGGACTCCAGGGTGCCGGCGGCGCGCCCGTCCTGGCCGGTGACCGACGCGGTGCTGACGCCGGCATAGCTGGACAGGCCGGTCAGGTCCACCGTCGCGCCGCCCACGGTAATGGAGGCCGCGCTCCCGGCCACCTGCTTGCCGTCGGTGAAGTTCAGGTTCGCTGATTCAGGGGTTGAACCCGGCGCGGAGACGGACCAGCCTCCGGCGGTGCGGGTGAAGGTCAGCGGGATCACGCTGGCGACGCCGTTGTTGTTGTACACCGTCATGTCGCGGACGATCGTGCCTGCCGGCACCGGCGGCGTAGCAGCTGCGTCCCCGGCGGTGGTCTCAGAGGGAAGGTTTCCGCCCATGGTGACGTTCCCGGTGGCCTTGGCGGGGGAAATGGCGCCTTCCGGCAGGGTGACGTTGCCAACCGCACCGCCGGTGTTGATGACTCCGTCAACACCGGTCCAGCCCTGGACAATCTTGCCGTCCGTTGTGACCAGGCGGCCGGAGGCGTCGACGTCGAAAGCGCCGGCGCGGGTGTAGGTGGTCTGGTCGCCCTGCTTGGTGACGAAGTAGCCGTCGCCGGAAATCATCAGGTCGGTAGCACGCCCGGTGGACTGGGCCGAGCCCTGGGTGAAGTTGGTGGTGATACCTGAAACCAGCACGCCCAGGCCTACCTGGGCCGGGTTGGAGCCGCCGTTGTTGGCGCCCGGGGCTGTGGCGCCCTGGGTCAGCTGGGAGAGGGTGTCCTGGAACTGGACGGCCGTGGCCTTGTAGCCCGAGGTGTTGACGTTGGCAATGTTGTTGCCGGTGACGTCGAGCATGGTCTGGTGTGAACGGAGTCCGGAGATACCGGAGTAAAGAGAGCGAAGCATGGCTGGCGCCTTTCAGCTTGGGTGATGCAGAGGGAAGGTTAGGCAGAGACTGGTGTTGTTGCGGGAGCAGGAGCCGGCGCAGCGGTATCCGGTGCGGCCGCTGTTGCGGAGACGACGCCGGAGATCCGGTCGAGCAGGACGTCCTTGCCGTTGATGTTGACGGTCGGAACACCGGCCGCATAGGAAACCGAGCTGGCTGTTCCGGTGACGGGCTTGCCGGCGTCGTCGGTGTAGGTGACGGTCTGGCCGATCAGTGCGGCGGCCGCGATGCGCATCTGGAGGGAGAAGTTCTCTTCATCCATCTTCGCCATGGAGGTGAGCTGTTCCATGGAGGCCAGCTGGGTGGTCTGGGCGATCATTTCGTTGGTGTCCATGGGTGAACTGGGGTCCTGGTTGCGCAGCTGGGTCACCAGCAGATGCATAAAGACCTCGCTGTCCATGGATTGTTTGGGTGCGCGGGTGGCTTCGGCGGCGGTATCAGTACCGCGTGTTGCCACTACTGCTTCGATGGGCACGGGGGTCTCCTTTTCTAGGCCAGGAAGTCGATGGTTGAGGCCGGTCCGGGAAGTCCGGGACGGTAAGTGCGTGGGCGTGCGTCATCCGCGGCAGGGCGCCGGGCTTCAGCGTTGGCATCGGCGGAAGCTCCGGGTTGGGTTTCCCCGTCGCGGCGGCCGGCAGTTCCGTCCCCTGCGCCCTCGCTCGGGGTGCCGGAAGAGGAAAGGGACAGGTTGGCGTTCATGCCCGAACCGGCCAGGTCCCGGCGCAGGTCCGTCATAAGGGTCCGCAGCGCGTCACGTCCGGCTTCCGACGGGGCAAAAAGTTCAATCCGGACACCGTCCGCGCCCACATGGGCACGCACCGTGACCGGTCCCAAATTGTCCGGCGTGACGCTGAGCGTCATGACGTGTTCACCCTGCGGTGCCGCGGCCAAGCTGAACAGCGGCTGGGCCACCTGGGTCAGCAGCGGGGTTGCGGCGGGCGCGGGCGGCGCGGCGGATGCATGCACCGGAAGTGAGGCGATGGGAGCGGACGGCGACGGCGGTGCGGGGGCAGCGACCGGGCCGACGGCGGGAGCCGCGGTATCCGGTACGGCCGCCGCAGCGTCTGTGGTCCCGGTGGCCGGAACCGCCGCGGCAGCCGCGCCAGCCAGGAGCGGAGCCCCAGTTCCAGCAGCCGCGTCGGCGACGGAAACAGTATCGGCCGGGGCCTGCCCTGCTGCCGGAGCAGCCGCCGGGCTCCCAGTCGCCGGGCTCCCAGCCGCCGGTATCTTGGAAAGGGAGGTGCCGGAAACGGGCGGAACGGAAACGGGTTCCGCAGCAACGGAGGCAGCGGCACCTTCCGCGGCTCCTGCTGCCGCCGGGTGCGCGGATGCTGCCGTTGCGGACGACGTGCTGCCCTGCGTGGGAGCAGCGGACATCCCCGATCCTGCCGCGCCGCGGAAAGCGCCGGCAACGGAGGCCTGCATGGCTGTAGCAGCTGCGGGCACGGCAACGGACGGGGCTGCAGCGGGGGAAACTGCTGCTGCCGCCGGCCCGGCCGGTGCCGAAGTTGCTGCTGCCGCACTGCCGATGCCGCCGGCAGGGCCGGAGGTTGACGCCGGCATCGCTGCACCGGAAGCGCTCCCGGCGGCTGCGGATCCGCCCGAAAGCGTTGTTCCGGCCAGATTTGCGAAGGTTGCTGCCGGGGAAGCCGGAGCTGCAACCGGGACCGGCAGGGGTGCAGTCCCTGCCGTGGCCGCCGCCGAATCGGGATTGAGGACAGGGGTGTCCTGGGTGTCGCCGCCGGTTGCCGGCTTTTCGGCCGGCAGGGCCCAGGTTGTATCTCCCGTTGTGTTTCCGGTTTCTACCTGTGTTCCCGGCTGTGCTTCCAACTGTGCTCCCGGCTGGTCGGCCGGGGCGTTCTTCCGGGCGGTA
The DNA here is from genome assembly GCF_020907365.1 of Arthrobacter sp. zg-Y750. Taxonomy (NCBI): domain Bacteria; kingdom Bacillati; phylum Actinomycetota; class Actinomycetes; order Micrococcales; family Micrococcaceae; genus Arthrobacter; species Arthrobacter sp. zg-Y750. Next base: position 52,947 of record NZ_JAJJOC010000019.1, read on the forward strand.
CCAGGCGCTGCCGTCTGTGCCGACGCCGCCACGGCGTCCTCCAGGGAGGAGCCAAAGGATGCACCGGCGTCGGGCCGTGATGCACCGGCCTGCGGCGCTCCGGACGGAGCGGTCCGCGTAGCGGGTGCGGGGGCGGCGGGCCGCGGCATCCCGGTGGTCACGCTCATGCTGCGGATCCCATCAGGGCAGACTGCGCGGCCCGGGCGGAGGCCACCAGGTCGGTTACTGTCGAGGCGTCCATGGCTCCGGCCGTTCCCGAAGTTCCGGCGGCCGCGGCGGGCAGGATGCGGCGGATGGTGGTCAGGTTCGCGTCGGTTTCCCACGCATCGCGGATGGCAATGGTCTGGCCCGGTTGCGGGGCGTCCACTGCCTTTCCGTTGCCAAGATAGATGGCCACGTGGCCGCCGTCGTGGCTGAAGAGCAGGTCCCCGGCCTGTGCCTGTGCCAGGGACGCCACCTCGGTGCCGGAGCTCATCTGGTCCCAGGTCACCCGCGGCAGGGTGTAGCCCAGGTCCTTGTAGACGTTCTGCACAAAGGAGGAGCAGTCCAGGCCCTGCGCCGGGTCGTTGCCGCCCCAGACGTAGGGCAGGCCCAGGTACTTCTGGACGGCGTCGAGCACCTTGCCGTCGGCAGGCGCACCGCTTCCGGTGGAGGCAGCGGCGGTCAGTGAGGACAGCGTAGAGGCGAACTCCGCGCCGGAACCTGCCACGGAGGAAGCCGAAGCGGAGGCAGCCTTCTTCACGTCCGCGGTGCCGGAGAGCTGGGTCAGCGTGCTCCGGATTTCATCGATCCGCCCCAGGGCGTCGGTCATGCTCATCAGTTGGCTTCCTTCTGCCGGCGGTGCCAGGCGGAGCCGGCAAGTTCGTCCAGGATGTTTTGTTCGGTGCGCAGGTCCTCGGCGGCTTCGGCCGCCGCGTACTTGCCTTCCAGCTTCTCCAGCCCCACGGAGCGGGCCCGGGCGGCGGAGAATTCGGCGCGGGCCGCTTCCACTTCCGCGGTGCGACGGGCGCCCAGCGCGTTCAGGTCCGCCAGCATGCTCCGGGACGAGGCCCGGGCGGCGGCAATGGCGATGAGCGTGGCTGAGTCCATGGCCTGGCTGTTGCTGGATTCCAGGGCACTGTAGGCCTCGGTGCGGGCCTGTACCGTTTCCTTCTCGCGGACATTGGCGGCCGCCAGTTCACCGGCTGCGCGTTCCTGCTGCATCTGGCGCAGGCGAAGCAGGCCGGCCAGGGGAAAGGTGCGGGGCATCAGGACACCCCCAGCATTCGCGTCAGGTTATTCAACTGCGCCCAGGCGGTTTCGGCCGGGGTCTGCTCGTCCATGCGCTGCTGCAGGAAGGCGTTGATGGCGTCTTCGTTGGTCACGGCAGCGTCCACCAGCGGATTGGAACCGCGCTGGTAGGCGCCGACGTCGAGCAGGTCCTGGGCGGCCCGGCGGGCTGCCATTACCCGGCGCAGCGTGGACGCGGCGTCGCTGCGTTCGCGCGGGTTGACCCGGGAGGCCACCCGCGAAATCGAGGCCAGGGCGTCGATGGACGGGAAGTGGCCGGATACGGCCAGCTTGCGGTCCAGCACCACGTGGCCGTCCAGGATGGACCGGGCGCTGTCGGCAATGGGTTCGTTGTGGTCGTCGCCGTCCACCAGCACCGTGTACATGCCGGTGACCGAGCCGTGTTCGCCGGTGCCGGCCCGCTCAAGCAGCTGTGCCAACAGGGAGAAGGTGGAGGGCGGGTAACCCCGGGTGGCGGGCGGTTCGCCTACGGACAACCCAATTTCACGCTGTGCCATGGCCACCCGGGTCAGTGAATCCATCATCAGCATCACGTGGGCGCCGCGGTCGCGGAAGGACTCGGCAATTCGGGTGGCCACGAAGGCGGCGCGCAGCCTCATCAGGGCGGGCTCGTCCGACGTCGAAACCACCACGATGGACCGGGCCAGGCCTTCAGCACCCAGGTCGTCTTCGAGGAATTCGCGCACTTCGCGGCCGCGCTCCCCCACCAGGGCAATCACGGACACTTCGGCGTCGGTGCCGCGGGCAATCATGGACAGCAGCGAGGATTTGCCCACACCGGAACCGGCGAACAAGCCCATGCGCTGGCCGCGGCCCACGGTGGTGAGGGTATCCAGGGCACGCACGCCCAGCTGCAGTGGAGTGTCAATGCGGGTGCGCAGCATCGCGGACGGGGTTTCGTGGTCAAGCGGCACCAGGGCCTCAATGTCCAGCGGTCCCTTGCCGTCGATCGGCCGGCCCAGCCCGTCCAGCACGCGGCCGAACAGTCCGGCTCCGGTGGGTACCAGCAGCGGCGTGCCCTTGGACCGGGCGGGTGTGCCGGCGGTCAGGCCGGTAAGCCGGCCAAAGGGCATGCAGCGGATGCCGTCGCGGGTGGCAGCCACTACCTCCGCGTCAATGGCAGCGCCGGGGTGCCCGATGGAAACCAGGTCCCCCACGCCGCAGTCCAGGCCGGCAATTTCCACGCTGAGGCCGAGCACGGAGGAAACCCGGCCCACCCGCTGGGGTGCGGCTTCGCGCAGGGCGGCGGCGAACCCCGCGGGGCGCGGGCGCCAGGCGGTGGCCGTCATGACCGGTCCTCAAGCAGGGCGGCGCGGGCGCGTTCGACGGCGCTGCTCAGCGAAGCGTCCAGATATCCGTCAGGGAATTCAGTAACCGCGTCGCCGCGCGGCAGGCTTGGGTCGCCCACAAAGTCGACGCGGGCGCGGCGCAGGGTGTCTTCATCCAGTGCCGCCAGGTCCACCGGGTGCATCCGGACCCGCTGCACCAGGTCGGTGTCCACCCCTTCCAGGGCGCGGGCCAGGGCAGACCGGGCGGAGGCGTCGTCGTCGGCCAGTTCCCGGCGCAGCAGGGCTTCAGCCAGGTCCATCGCGGCAGCGGCCAGCGTGTCCTGCATCTCGGTCATCAGGGCCACGGTGCGGCCTTCGAGGCTGAATACCGCGGCGTTGAGCGCGGCGAGGCTGCGGTTCACGCGTTCCTGGCCGCGGCGCATTTCATCCTCGTACTGCTCCTGCAGGGTGCGGCGCAGCAGTTCGGTATCGGCGGCCGCCGCCCGCAGGCCTGCGGCGTAACCGGCAGCGTGGCCGCGTGCCTCCACCTGGGCGTTGAGCTGGGCTTCGTCGGCGGCGCCCAGCGCGGTGTAGACCAGGCGGGAGAAGGTCTCAGTAGACATATTCTTCCTCGTCCGCGTGGTGTACCTCGATGATGCCCTGGGCTTCCATTTCGCGGATGGCCCGGACAATGTTGGCGCGGGCCTCCTCCACCTGCGAGAGGCGGGCGGGGCCGGACACCTTGATTTCGTCGTCGAGCAGTTCCCGGTTGCGCTCGGACACGTTGGTGCGGATCGCATCCAGCACCGGCTCGGTGGCGCCCTTCATGGCCAGGGCCAGGGTGCCCACATCGATTCCGCGCAGCACCAGCTGCACGTCGCGGCGCTCGAGCTTGACCAGGTCGGCGAAGGTGAGCATGCGGGAGCGTACTTCCTCGGCCAGGTCCGGATCACGTTCCTCGAGGGATTCGAGCAGCGCGCGTTCGGTGACGGCGTCGGAACGGTTGATGATGTCCACCAGCGGCTGGATGCCGCCGATCGCATCGGTGGCTTCGCGGGCGGCGCCCAGGGCGGAGGCCCGGGCGCGCAGGGTTTCGGCCACCACGCGTACGGCTTCGGGGGTTGCCCGGGCCATGGTGGCAATGGCCTGCGCCACGTCGGTGCGCAGGTCCTGGTTCAATCCGGTGAGGACCGCCGAGGCACGCTGGGGGCGCATGTGCGCCAGGACCAGGGCAATGGTCTGCGGCAGTTCACCGTCCAGGAGGGAGATCACCTGGTTCGGTTCGGCGCTCTCCAGGAATTCGAAGGATTTGCCGGCCATGGAGGAGGCCAGGCGCTCCATGACGCCGGAGGCACGCTCGACGCCGAAGGAGGCTTCCAGCAGGCCCATGGCGACGTCGCGGCCGCCGTGGGCGCGGCGCCTGCCTTCAACGGTCATGTCATAGAACTCGTTGATGGCGTCTTCGGCCACGGACGCATCCACCCGGCGGAGCCGGACGATCTCCGCGGCAATGGACTGGGCCTCGGCTTCGGTGAACTGCTGCATCACGACGGCGGCGCGCGAGGTTTCCATCTGCATCAGGACAATGGCGGCCTTCTGAGTGCCGGTCAGTTCGCCCTTTGCCGGTACGTCATCCGGGACAGCCAGGCCGAGCCCCAGCCCGGCCGGGGCGGTAGCTAGTTCGGTCATGACCGGCTGTCCTCCATGAGGTTGCGCAGGTAGTCTGCGGTGCGTACCGGATCCTGCGCGGCGAGGGCGTCGAGTTCGGCGCGCTTACGGTCCTGGCCAACGGCTGCGGCAACAATCTGCATGGAGGCGGTGTCCGTGGGAAGGGGTTCCGGTTCCAGCATGGCCAGGCTGGTGGCCGGGGCCAGCGGATCCAGTTCGGGCAGCTCGCCCAGGTCCACGGCTTCGCGGTTCTGGCGGCGGGAGCGCATGGCGTAGGCCACCAGGGCCAGGATGATCACCAGGACGATGCCGGCCACGATAATACCCATCCGCAGCATTTCGGCGCGGCGTTCAGCCTCGTCGGCTGCTTCCGCTTCGGCCAGTGCGTCTTTGGCACTCGTGGCGCCGTCAGCGTTGAAGGACACCATTTCCACCGTGATTTCATCCCCGCGTTCGGTGTTGATGCCAGCGGCAGTGGAAACCAGGGCTTCCAGGTCCGCAACGTTTAGTCCGGCGGCGGCCTGGGTATTCAGGGCCACCGAGACGGTCTGCCGGTTCAGGGACCCTGCAGGGATGTCCCGGGTTTCGGTCACCTTGTTCACGGCGTTGTTCTTGGTGCTCGTTTCGGATTTGAAGGATCCGTCGTCGTTGGTGCCGTTGGGCACAGCGATGTTGTCCGGACCCAGGACCCCTGCGGCGGTACCGCCGTTGGCGCCGGTGTATTCCTCGGTGCTGGTGGATTCATTCAGCGCCGGGGTGTCCTGCGGTGCGGTGAAGGACTCTTCCACCCGGTTGGCGGATTCGTAGTTCATGTCCGCAGCCACTGCCACGGTGGCGTTGCCGGGGCCTACTACCCGGTCCAGCATGGTCTGCACCGAGGAGGTCACACGCTCTTCGTAGTCGGTGGCCTGTTTATCGGCGGAGCCGGTGGCGCCCACGCCAACTGCGGAGAGCACGGTGCCGCTGGCGTCGATTACGGCAACGTCGGTGGACTGCATGCCGTCAACCGAGGCTGAGGTCAGGTGCACAATGGCTGAGACCTGGTCTGCGCTGAGGGTGGTGCCCTTGGCGGTTTCCACAAAAACGGAGGCGGTGGGGTCGGATTTCTCCGACACAAAAACGGTGTCTTCGGGGATGGCGAGCTGCACGGAGGCGTTCTTCACGCCGTCGATGGCGCCCACCGTTTTGGCGATTTCGCCTTCCAGGGCCCGTTTGTAGGTGACGGACTGCTGGAATTCGGAGGAGGTGACCCCCATCTCATCCAGCAGGGAGTACCCGCCGGTGGATTCGGAGGGCAGGCCTGCACCGGCAGCCTTGAGCCGCTGGTCGTAGACGTTTTCTTCCGGAACCATGATGGTGCCGCCGCCGTCCGCTACTTCATACGGAACACCGTCCGTCTTGAGCTGCTCCACAATGCTGTTCGCGTCTTCGGCTTGCAGCCCGGAGAACAGGGGCGTGTAGGACGGTTTGGTCATCCAGGAGGCAAGCATGGCTATCCCGAGGGCCAATACGGCAATCCCAATGATGGCAATGGTTTTCTGGGCGAGGGTGAACTCGCGGAGGGTGGTGCCGATCCGGCCCGCCATCGCATTCATAGCCGGGGGCATCAGGCCTGCATCCGCATGATCTCGTTGAACGCGTCAACGCCCTTGTTGCGTACCGCGGCAACAAGTTCCAGCGTGAGGGAGGCGCGGGTGGAGGCGATGGTGGCGGCGTGGATGTCATCCAGGTCTCCGGTCACGGCCTGTACCGCCAGCGTCTTGGAAGTGGACTGCAGTTCGGTGACGTTGTCCACGGCCCCGGTGAGGGACGTGCCGAAGGCCGAGCCGTCCGTGGAGACTGCCGGGGTGGCCGCCTCAATGTACGCCGTGGGCGTGGTGCCGCTGACGGCGGCGATGGCGGGAACGGGCATTAGGAGCGTCCAATCTGCAGTGCTGCTTCATACGTGCTCTTCGCACGGTCAACCACGGCGGCGTTGGCTTCGTAGCCGCGTTGGGCAAGGATCAGGTTGCCCATCTGTTCCGACAGGTCGATATCGGGGTACCGGACGTAGCCTTCGGCGTCGGCCAGGGCGTGGTCCGGCTGGTAGACCATCCGGCCTTCGGCGTCGCCGTACTGGACACCGGAGACGTAGACGCCGGTGCCTTCCGCGCCTTCCTGCGCCACAACGTAGCGGGCTTGGAAGGCCGCGCCGTCGGTGCTGGAGACGTTGTTGGCGTTGGCCAAGTTGTCGGAGACTGCGTCCAGCCATTTGCGGTGTGTGGTCAGTCCGGTGGCGGCAATGCCGATGGCATCAAAAGTCATTAGTTGGTCCTCATGGCCGTGCGGAGGGAGCTGGCTTCTCCGCCAACAGCCTGGGTGGCGAACTGGTAGCGCAGCACAGTGTCAATGTTGGACAGGGTTTCCGTGTCCAGGTTGACGTTGCTGCCGTCCAGGCGGGTGGGTTCCAGGGAGCGCGCGGTGGTGGCGGCGGCCGCTCCGTTGCCGGCTTTCACGGATTTAGCGAGGGCGTCTTCGAAGCTGACGCGCTGGGCCTTGTAGCCGGGGGTATTCACATTCGCGATGTTGTTCGCGATGGCCCGCTGACGGAGGGCAAGGCCATCCAAGGCACTTTGCAGCGCAATGGAGGAAACGGAATCGAACACGGTGGGACCCAGTTCTCGCTAAAGGGACGGTGCGGCCGATCCGTGGCCTTTTACGCGAGCGATCCATGCTCTCAATGGTGATTATCGGCAGTTAAATAAACCGCGTAAGGAATCACCGGGTAATTTTTTGATTTTTTTGAGTACTGGGTATATAGGCACTAAGTACCCTGTCTAATTCCGTGCTTTATTAGCCGTCGACTTCGAGGTAAACGGCCGACGACGTCGGGCCGGGAACGCTGCGGATCAACATGCTCTGCTTGCGGTTGGTACGCGACTCATTCCGCAACTGGGCGTAGGCGCGTGACTGTGCCTTGGACAGCAGCCGTGCGCGGGTGATGAGGGCTTCCGGCAGCGGGCCCAGTTCGGCCGGCGGCTCCCAGTCGGCGGCAGCTTCGCGGGCCTGTTCGGTGAGGGACTGGCCTTCGAGGAAGGACTCCAGGTTGTCTTCGAGCTGGGTCAGCACGGTTTCCCAGAGCATGAAGTTCTCCAGCTCCGCGGGGGTGCGGTAGGGCTCTGCCGATTCAGCCGACACCGAGGACTCCTCCGGGAGTTCCGGCTGCAGCAGGCGCGACACCCGCGGCGGGAAGCTGCGCGGCGGCCTCGTGCCAGGCGGCGCGGATTGGTTCGAGCAGGTCGATGCATTCGCGGGTCAGTTTCGCGTCCCGGCCGATGTTGGCGTTCATCAGCGTGGACAGCGAGTACGTGTAAATGGCGTGCAGGTTTTCCCCGCCCTCCCAAAGGTCCGTTTTCAGCGTGCCCAGCAGTTCGGTGATGATGGCCTGCGCGTGGAGCAGGTTTTCCGAGGCTACTTGCCAGTTGGCAGTGGTCTGGGCTTCTTCGGCACGGGCCAGGTCCAGCAGCAGCCGGTCGTAGAGCATGGTCAGCAGGCGCGCCGGGGAGGCGGAGAGCACTGCGTTGCGTGCGTATTCGGCACGCTTGGCGGCAAGTCCGTAGTTCACGGTCACTTCTTACTCGAGGAGGCGGAGAGGGAGTCGAGCTGGCCGGTGAGCCAGTCCATCTGGCTGTTCAGGGTGCCGAGCTTAACTTCCAGGTTGGACCAGATCATTTTCAGCGTGGATTCGCGGGAAGCCAGGCGCCGGTCCCAGTCCTCAACCTGCGTGTTGAGGGACTTCACCACGGTTTCCTGGCTGGTGATGCGCTTGGTTATGGAGCCGTCGTACTTATCTGAGGCAGCCTTGCCGGCCGCTTCGACCCGGGAGGCGATGGCCGTAAGCGCGGCCTGTGTTTTTTCCGGGTCCGCGGCCAGGGCGGTGCTGAACTTCTCGGCATCGAACTCGACCGTGCCGTATTTGGTGAGGGTGATACCGATTTCCGACGGCGAGCGTCCGTCCAGCGCACCGGTGGCGGCATCAATGATTGACTGCTTCAGCGAGCGGGTGGCCGAGTCTCCGGTAAATACTCCGCCGGTGGTCTTGGTGACGCCGTCGGACGTGTTCACTGATACGGCTGAGTTCCGGTCGATGTAATTGAACACGTCGGTGAGGCCGGTGACCAGCGAGGCCGCGACGTCGGAGATCGCCTTGGCGTCCCGGCTCACGGCCACGGTCACTGGCTGGGCGGAGACGGCAGACACCGTGATGTCCACGCCGGGCATCAGATCGGCAAAGGTGTTGGTGGCCGAGGTAATTTTCGTTTCCGCGCCGGGCACTCCGGCCCACAGCGTGACCTCAGCGTCGGATCCCGCGCGGATGGCACCCAGATCGGTGCCGTTCTGCGAGACGGTGAACGCTCCTGCTGCACCGGTTTCGGCGGCGGTGAACTGCATACGGTACTGCTGCACGCCGTCCACGCTGCCGGCGGCGATCTTGACGGCCGTGACACCCAGGTTGGCCTTGTTGACCGTGCTGATGACTTCGTCCATGCTCTTGCCCGCGGTGTCCAGCTCGGTGATGGCCCCGTCGACGGAAATCGACAGCGCGTCACCGTTGGGCCAGGCGGCCATGGCTCCGGACAGGGACACCTGCGCGGTGGCCAGCTTGTTCACCGTGAGGTCCAGCGACCCGGCGGCGGCACCGGTCTTGACGGTGGCCTTGATACTGTCCGAGCCGGAGACTGCGGTGTAGCGTTCCGTGCCGGCCGGCTTGGCGATCTTCCCGGCCGCCTCGGTCAGTGACGCGATCTTGCTATTCAGGTTCTGCAGGGCGGTAGCGAATAGTTTATTGGTCTCGACCTTTTGCTTCAGCAGCGCCTGGGGACGGGCTTCAACCTTCATGAGTTCGGTGATCATCTCGGTGGTTTTGATGCCGCTGATCAGCCCGTCAATGCCTAGCGCCATGAAAATGCTCCTTGAGAAGTCCTGCTGGAAAGGTTCTGCCGAAAAGGTTTGCGGTGAAAAAGCGAAGGCAGGGAATGGGCTGGCGGCGGGAAGCGTGAGGTCCAAGTCATGTTTCCCCGCCGCCAGCGGCCATTCACCTGCCGGTCATACGGTCACTGCTGATAAATCCGTGCTGCCCGATCTGCTACTGCAGGAGCGACATAACGCCGGAGTTCATCTGGTTGGCCTGGGCCAGCATGGCGGTAGCGGCCTGGGACAGGATCTGGGACTTGGTGAAGCTGCCCATTTCCGCTGCCATGTCCGTGTCGCGGATACGGGAGTTGGCCGAGGAGAGGTTCTCCACGGACACCGCGATGGAGCGCGAGGTGGACTCCAGGCGGTTCTGCTGTGCACCGAGGGTTGCGCGCTGATCCGAAGTGGACTTGATGGCAGCATCCAGCTTGGTGGTCGACGCGGCTGCGTTTACCTGGGAATCAACGGTCAGGTCGCCCATCGTGGTGAGCGTGGCGGCCACGTTGGCCAGAGTGACGTCGATGGTCTCGTTGGCATCAGCACCAACCTGGATCTTCAGCGTGCCTGCAGTAGCGCCGGAGGTCACGGTATTGTCCAGCAGCTGGATGCCGTTGAAGTTTGTCGTGTCCTTGATCCGTCCCAGTTCCGAGGTCAGGGCCGTGACTTCGGTCTGGATAGCGGTGCGGGATTCGGTGTTGTTCGTATCGTTGGAAGCCTGAACCGTCAGGTCACGCATACGGTTGAGGATGTTGTGGACCTCGGTCAGGGCGCCTTCAGCGGTCTGGATGAGGCTGATGCCGTCCTGGGCGTTGCGGCCGGCAACGGTGAGACCGGAAACCTGGTTCTTCAGGCCTTCGGAGATCGCCAGGCCGGCGGCGTCGTCAGCTGCACGGTTGATGCGCATGCCGCTGGAGAGGCGCTCCACCGACTTGGCCTGCGAGCTCTGGTTGAGCGTCAGGTTACGCATGGCGTTGAGCGATGAAACGTTGGTGTTAATTGTGAAACCCATGATGTATTCCTCCGTGAGTGGGCTGTACTAACCGGCCCGTCCGTGGGCCTGCAACCATAGCTATCGGCGGAGCATCAAAGAGTGTTAGCGATTCGGAAAAGAATTTTTTATTCGTTTCCGTCTGCCAGGAACGCCGCTAGGAAGCGGCAGGATTAAATACTGCCGGCCGCCCCGGAATGCCGGGAAGCCCCACCGGAAATCCAGGAAGACCCGCAGCCCCGGGAAGCACCGGCGCCAGGTGGTGCCGGGTAATCCCGCCGGCCGTGCGGTCCCCCACAGAAGTGAGGTAGGCATTGCGGCGGGCCGGGGCAATCCGGGAGGAAATCTGCGGGGCATTGCCCTCGTCCGAGTAATGCGTGCCCAATCCGTCGCGGAGCAGGCGGACCGCTTCGGCACGCTGCTGTGAGACAGCCGAGTGCGTGCTGCCGAGTTCTTCGGCAATCTCCTTAACCGTGCGGTCATGGAAGTAGATTTCCTCCACGATGTACCGCATCTTCTCCGGCAGGGCAGCGACCGCTGCATTGAGGTACTTCAACCGTTCGGTAGCCAGCAGGGAGCCCTCCGGCGACGGCATGTCAGCGACCAGGAAGTCGGTCACCGACTCGTCCAAGCTGGATACCGTGCGGGAAGCATCCGAAAGGGCGTCTTCGGCGACGGTGCGGTCCACACCCAGAGCCGAGGCAATTTCATCCACATTGGGCGTGCGCCCAAGCGCTGCAGTAAGGGTTTCCTTGACCGCCAGTGTTTCCTTGATCCGGCGCCGGGCGGATCGGGTGGCCCAATCGCTGGAACGCATTTCATCAGCGAAAGCACCGACGATGCGGCGGCGGGCATACGCACCGAAAGGAACCCCAAGATTCGGGTCAAAGGAATCGGCCGACGTTATCAGGGCAATGGAGCCGGCGGAGGCCAAGTCATCACGCGAAAGGTGCGTGGCCTTGGCGCAGACTTCGGATACGAGATAGCCAACCAGCGGCAGGTTTTCCACCACGAGCGCATTGCGTTCGGTACGATTCAATCTTTGGACCCCCAAGCCCTTGTTCCCCAACTGTCCCCAACTGATCCCCCAGTTGTGCGCCTGCCCATGGTCAGTGGCTGAGTCCGCTGTGCTATCCACACGTGAGCGCTTTAGCTGAAACATACCACTAACATTCCGGATCAACCGGCCGATAGTGCTTTTTGACGGACAAATTGCAATGCGTCCGCCAATCCAAAGACTTTTGCCGCAGGTTGGGGCCTGGAACCAGACGTCTTTTCGTTATAGAGACATTCAGTGCACTACCTAGGAGGTGAGCCAAGCATGGGTACTCAGAGACTCTCCGCACTTCTTTGGGAGGAGCGTGAGTTATTGGAACTTCTTGTGTTCAAGCTCGAAGAAGAACAACTGCTGCTCACCTCCGGAAAAACCAAATGGCTGACGCACGCGACCCGCGAGGTGGAGCAGGTCCTGGAACGCCTCCGCGGGGCCGATCTGGGGCGGGCCGTGGCAGTAGCCGGCTTGGCCCGCGAATGGGGCACTTCCGAGGACGCCACCCTCCGCGAACTGGTGGCGGCAGCGCCGCCCGGGCCCTGGACGGAAATCTTCAACGCCCACCTCCAGGCCATGACGGAACTGACCGTGAAGATCCGCGAACTGCGCGATATCAACGAACAGTTCCTCCGCACGGCAGCCAGGTCGGCCCAGGAAACACTGGCGGGAATGAATCCCGAGGCCAACACCTACACAGCGTCCGGCACATCGGCCGCCCCCACCTCAGCCGCCCGGCTGGTTGACCAGAACATTTGACGTTAAGGACTCCTAAACAATGAGCACCTTCAGCGGCCTGAACACGGCATACACCGGCCTTTCCGCGGCCCGCAAGGGCATTGACGTGGTGGGCCAGAACATCGCCAACGCCAACGTTGCCGGCTACACCCGCCAGCGCCTGAACACCTCCGCTGCCCCCTCGCTGGCCCCGATGGGCAGGTTCTCCACCGGTACCGGCGTCGGCCAGGGCGTATCCGTGGACTCCATTGCCCGGCTGGGCAGCCTTCAGCTGGATACCCGGGTGCGCAGCACCGCCGCCGTGGCCGGCTACTCCGCCGTCCGCGCCAACGCCCTCATTGCCCTGGAGGACAGCTTCAACGAACCGGGCAAAAACGGGCTCTCCACCGCACTGCAGAATTTCTCCGCTGCTTGGCAGGGCGTAGCCAACAAGCCGGGCGACAATACCGCCGCTGCCGTGTTGCTGAGCGACACCGCAGCGGTGGCAGGCCAGATTGCCGACGGATACAACAACGTCCGCGACCAGTGGAACAGCACCCGCAGCGGGCTCAATGACATGCTCAGCGAACTCAATGACAGCGCCTCTCAGCTGGCCACGCTCAACGGAGCTATCCGGTCCACTCTTGCTTCCGGCGCATCCGCCAACGAGTTGGTGGACCAGCGCAACTCGTTGGCCACCACCATCGCTGCCCTGAGCGGTGCCACGGTCCGGGAAACTCCGGACGGCATGGTGGACGTGCTCATCGACGGCAACGCGCTGGTCACGGGCACAAACGTACGGACCCTGCAGGTCACCGGCGGAACATCCATCGATGACACCGCGGCACCCACCGTTTCCTGGACGGACCGTGCCGGCTCCGCCGGGATCAGCCGCGGCGAAATTGCCGGCGCCGTTTCACTGCTGGCTCCGGCAGGAGCCGGGGGGATCTTCGCAACCGCCGCCGCGTCCTACAACGAGGTTGCCGCCACCTTGGCGGCCACCGTCAACGAACTGCACAGCCAGGGCGCCACCACCGGCGGCGCCACCGGGCTAAACTTCTTCACCGTCGGCAGCCCCGCAGCCACCACGCTGAAAGCGATTCCCACAGACGCTTCCGGCATTGCCACGGGAACGCCCGGCGCAGGCACTTTGGACGGCAGCATGGCGGACAAAATCTCCCAGCTGGGTTCCAAGGCCGGCTCCGCTGACGCAGTGTGGAGCACCTTCGTGACAGCCACCGGTGCACTCAGCCGGTCCGAACTGCAGCAGGCAACGCTCGCCGGCGTGGCTTCCTCCTCGGCTGTCGACCTGCAGCTGTCCAACGCCTCAGTGGACTTGGATGAGGAAAACGTGAACCTGCTGATGTACCAGCACGCTTACCAGGGTGCTTCCCGCGTGATGAGCGCCATTGACGAAATGCTCGACACCCTCATTAACCGCACCGGAATTGTCGGAAGGTAACCCCGTGATCAGCCGCACCACCAACCAGACCATGGCCCGGACGGCCCAGCAGAACCTGCAGGCCAGCATGTCCCGCATGGCCAAACTGCAGGAACAGGTCACCTCCTCCGCCACCATTGGCCGCCCTTCGGATGACCCGACCGGCACGGCCAATGCGCTCAAGGTCCGGTCCGAAATCCGTGCGAACGTTCAGTACGGCTCCAACCAGAGCGACGCGGAGGGTTGGCTCAGCGTTACCGACAGCGCATTGAGCAATACCACCAAGATCCTGGGCCGGGTCAAGGACCTTGCCCTCAGCGCCACTACCGGCACTATGTCACCGAGCGACCGCAAGGCAATTGCCACGGAACTTGCCGGCCTGAAGACTGACCTGCTGCGCGAAGCCAATACCACCTACCTGGGCCGGACAGTGTTTGCCGGGACCTCGGACACCGGTAAGGCCTTCACCGAAGACGCGGGCTCCTACAACTACAGCGGAAGCGGCACCCCCACTACGCGCCGATTGGACGGCAGTACCCTGATGCGCGTTGATACCGATGGTGAAGCAGTGTTCGGCAGCGGAGAGGGATCAGTCTTTCGCCTGGTGGATGACCTGGTAAAGGATCTGAACGAAAATAACGATGCCAGCGGATACCTGACCAAGATCGATTCCGCCGCGGAAACGGTTCGGATGGAGCACTCCGCCCTTGGCGTCCGCCATGCCGCCACGATCAAGGCCAAGGACACCCTGGCGGAGCAGTCGATCAGCCTCGAATCCCGGCGCTCCGGCATCGAGGACCTGGACACTGCCAAAGTCATCATGGACATGAAGCTCCAGGAAGTCGCCTACCAGGCGGCTCTGGCGGTCACGGCGAAAGCACTGCAGCCCACACTGATGGACTTCCTGCGATGAGCACCGGCCTCACATTCCTGACGCCCCCTCCCGGGTTGGCTCCCGAGGTCCACTTCGACCTCGAGGAGATCGACGGCGCGGCCGGCCTGTTCGCCCTGAGCACCTCCGGCAACGGGGGCACCGCCCGGCTCTACGTGCTGGACGCCTCCGTGTACCTGCCGGACTACCACCCGGAAATCACCGATGAGCAGCGCCACCAGCTGCAGCTGGAAACCGCGGCCGACGCCGCCGTCCTGGTGGTTGCCAACCCCGCCCTGGACGGAACCACCGTCAACCTGCTGGCACCGATTGTGGTCAATCTGAACACCGGCAGCTGTGCGCAGGTGATCCTCGAAGGCCAGGACTGGCCGGTCCGTGCTCCCTTGGACCCGGTAGCCGCCTGAACGCACGCACTGATAAACCAAAAGGCGCACACCCCGCGGGGTGTGCGCCTTTTATGTTTCGCGGAAAAGCTAAGGCTTAGGCGAAGTCGGCCGTTGCCGGATCGGCGCCGTAACGGGTGCCGTTGTCCAGGGCGTTGATGGCCTCGATGTCCTCAGCGCTGAGCCGAAGGTCCAGGGCCTCCCAGTTTTCCCGAATCCGGGACTCGGTCACGGACTTGGGGATCACAATGCTGCCCAGGGCCAGGTGCCAGGCGATGACCACCTGGGCCGGGGTGGCGCCGTCGTACTTCGCAGCGATCTCCACGAGCTTGGCATCCTCGAGCAGGCCCTTGCCGGAGCCCAGCGGGGACCAGGACTCGTGCAGGATGTTGTGCTCGGCCTCGAAGGCGCGCAGATCGGCCTGGTTCAGGTACGGGTGGGTTTCCACCTGGTTCAGGACCGGGACAACGCCGGTGGCGTCGATGATTTCCTGCAGGGCTTCCTTGGTGAAGTTGCAGACGCCGATGGACTTCACGCGGCCCTGCTTCTGCAGTTCAACCAGCGCCTTCCAGGTGTCCACGTACTTGTTCTGCTTGGGCTGGAGCCAGTGGATCAGGTACAGGTCCAGCGTTTCCAGGCCCAGGCGCTCCATGGAAGCGTCAAAGGCCTTCAGGGTTTCTTCGTAGCCCTGGTCCGCGTTCCACACCTTCGTGGTGATGAACATGTCTTCGCGGGGGACGGACGTGGCGGCAATGGCGCGGCCGACACCGGCCTCATTGCCGTAGATCTTGGCCGTATCGATGTGGCGGTAGCCAACCTCGAAGGCCTGTCCCACTACCTTTTCGGCAACCTCGTCCTCAACCTGCCACACGCCGTAGCCGAGCTGGGGAATGGTATTGCCGTCATTAAAAGTCACAACCGGTGATGTAGTCATGGTCTCATCCTTGTCCGGAATGCGCCGAGGACAAAGCCGATATGCTCTGCGCGAAAACGGGCGGCAGCCTATTCCCGATTCCGCGAAGTATTTTGGGCGGCTAACTACAATTGCGGGGCTGCTGCCAGCGCACGCTCGGCTTCCGTAACGTCTTCGGCCACCAGCTCCGCGCGGCGTCGCACATTGTCCAGGCCCGCCGAGGCGATTCCCCAGCGCTCTGACTCCAGCCGGGACATGGCGGCCGCTTCGGCCGCTGCGGCGAGCGAGTTCCCGCTGCGCGACAGTGCCCGGTGCACGGTCGTCAGGGCGCCGGGGATGTTTTGCCCACTGCTGGGCAGCTGCTGCTGGGCGCGGACGCAGACCTCACGGATCCGTGGCAGCAGCGCAGCGAGTTCGTTGGCGACGGTGACCAGTTCGTTGTAGACGGCGTCGTCTTCCACGCCTTCGAGCATCTGGTAATACCGGTCCAGGCCCCGGGTAAACCGGTCATGGGCACGGCGCCACACGCCCTTGCCCAGTTCCGCGTCATCCTTCCGCCCCTGCCGGGCGGCTGCAAAAAGTGCCATCTACGTCCTATTACAAGTACTGGCCGGGGCCCGCGTGCGGTTCCTGCCGCGGGCTGCCCGTCCCTTGGGAAGCACGGCGCGGCTCCCCGTCGTCTCCAACAACAATTCCAGGGGCTAGCATGGTCCCGGGCGGCAGCTGGCGCAACTGAAGCCGCCCGGCCGCCTGGCTGGCCGTCTGCTGCGCGGCAATGGCGGTCTGGATACCACGGAAGAGACCTTCCAGCCAGCCCACCATCTGGGCCTGCGCAATCCGCAGTTCCGCGTCGGTGGGGGTTGAATCATCCAGGAACGGCAGGTTGATCCGGTGCAGCTCGTCCACGAGTTCGGGTGCAAGCCCGTCCTCAAGCTCGCCGATGGAGCGGGCGTGGATCTCCGCCAATCGGTTGCGTGCGGCGTCGTCCAGCGGCGCGTTGCGCACCTCTTCAAGCAGCTGCTTGATCATGGTGCCGATGCGCATGACCTTCGCCGGCTCGTCCACCAGCTCGTTCAGTTTGGCCGGTCCGCTTTTGGCCTTGGCGTGCCCGTCCTGCGGGGCATCCGCTGCCCGGGCCACCGGGGCGGCGCCGCTTTCTGTTCCCGCAGCGCCCGAACGGGCAGTACCGTCCTCGGCCGGGGTCTGTGACTTCTGGGCAGGAGCGTCCGGGGCCGCGCCGGGGCCGTCGGAGGATCCGTTCTGATCAGTCATGGCATTAATGCTCTCACGCTTAGTGACGGTTGCCTCCTGTCCGGCCGGCTTTCCGGCCGTCCCGGCCGTATTGGCAGCAACAAAGCGACGCATATACGCACGACGGCGGCGCCGCAGGTAGGTGCGGCGCCGCCGTCGTTAGTGGTTCCGTCCTGGCGGGTGCAGGCTCAGCAGCAGCGGCCCTGCGGGTTGGCATCCTGGCGGTCCATCTTGTCCCGCCAGAACTCCTTCTCGCTCATCAGCGGGGACGCACAGCCCGACGCCGCGTGGAAGTCCGCGTACTTGCGGTACGCGTCCTCCCCCATCACGTCGCGGAAGAACCGCACGAAGCTGCGCACCCCCTGCCCGAAGGCGACGGCGGCACTCATGAGTGCGCGGCTTTCTTCGCCGGCCGCTTGGCGTCCGGCAGGGCATCCCACTGAGCCAGGATCTCCTTTTCCGCCGGAGTGGTCAGGAACCCCGCAGGCGCGAACTTCCGGGACGGGATCGCCGGGTCTTCAGCACTGGGGGCGCCCCCGGAACGGTAGGAGCGGATGGTGGCGATGATGGCCGTGATGATCACGATGATTGCCAGCGTCACGAACACCACGGACAGCGTGGTCTGGATCAAGGTGTTGCGCACCACCGCTTCCATGGCTTCCACGGTCTTGGCCGTGCCGAAGCTGGTCTTCCCTTCGGCCAGGGCCGCGGAGAAGGCCTCATGGTTGGCCCAGTAGCCGACGGCGGGAACCGGCGAGAAGATCTTGTAGAACGACGCCGTAATGGTCACCACCGCGGCGAAGGCCAGCGGCAGCGCCACGATCCACAGCCACCGAAACGCGTTCTTTTTGGCGATGATGGCCATGCAGACGGCCAGCGCAATGGCGGCGAGCAGCTGGTTGGCGATGCCGAAGAGCGGGAACAGGGTGTTGATCCCGCCCAGCGGGTCCGTGACCCCCATGATCAGGATCGACCCCCAGCCGGCCACCATAATGGCGGTGCTGATCCATGCGCCGGGCCGCCAGGACATGTCCTTGAACTTCGGGGCGACGTTGCCGATGGTGTCCTGCAGCATGAACCGTGCCACGCGGGTGCCGGCGTCTACGGCGGTGAGGATGAACAGGGCCTCGAACATAATCGCGAAGTGGTACCAGAAAGCCATCATGGACGGCCCGCCGATCAGGGAATGCATGATGGTGGCCAGGCCGACGGCGAGCGTGGGCGCGCCGCCGGTGCGCGACACAATGGACTCCTCCCCCACGTTGGAGGCAAGGCCGGAAAGCATGTCCGGGGTGAGGTTCACCCCGGTCAGGCCCAGGCTGTTGACGAAGGCGACGGCGCCCTCCACGGTTCCGCCGGTGGCGCCGGCGGAGGCGTTCATGGCGAAGTAGATGCCGCGGTCAATCGAGACGGCGGCGACGAGCGCCATGATGGCCACGAAGGATTCCATCAGCATGCCGCCGTAGCCGATGAACCGGGTCTGGCGTTCCTTCTCCAGCATCTTGGGGGTGGTGCCGGAGGAAATCAGGGCGTGGAAGCCGGACAATGCACCGCAGGCGATGGTGACGAACAGGAATGGGAAGAGCGGGCCGGCGACCACCGGGCCGTTGTCCCGGCCGGCGAATTCGCTGACCGCGGGAACGGAGATTTCCGGGCGGACAATGATGATCGCGACGGCGAGCATCACGATGGTGCCCACCTTCATGAAGGTGGAGAGGTAGTCGCGCGGGGCCAGCAGCAGCCAGACCGGCAGGACGGCGGCAATGAAGCCGTAGATGATGATGCCCCAGGCGATGGTTGTCGGTTCCAGGGTCAGGGCGTCGCCCAGCGGGGTGCCGGCAACCCAGCCGCCGCCGATGATCGCGGCCAGCAGCAGGACGAAGCCGATGATGGACACCTCGGTGACCTTGCCCGGCCGCAGGAAGCGCAGGTAGACGCCCATGAACAAGGCGATGGGGATGGTCATGCTGACGGAGAAGACGCCCCACGGGCTTTCGGCCAGGGCGTTCACCACCACCAGGGCGAGGATGGCCACGATGATGATCATGATGACCAGGGTGGCGATCAGTGCTGCGGTGCCGCCGATCAACCCGAGTTCGTCGCGGGCCATCTGGCCCAGCGAGCGGCCGCCGCGGCGCATGGAGAAGAACAGGACAAGGTAATCCTGGACGGCGCCGGCCAGCACCACGCCCACAATGATCCAGATGGTTCCGGGCAGGTAGCCCATCTGCGCGGCCAGGACCGGGCCGACGAGCGGGCCGGCGCCGGCAATGGCGGCGAAGTGGTGGCCGTAAAGCACCCGCCGGTCGGTGGCGGCGAAGTCCTTGCCGTCCGCCAGGTACTCCGCGGGAGTGGCACGGCGGTCATTGGGCTTCAGCAGTTTGGCTTCAATGAGCTTGGAGTAGAAGCGGTACCCAATGAAATAGGTACACACCGCGGCGAACACGAACCAGATGGCGTTGACCGTTTCGCCGCGGACCACGGCCAGCATGGTCCAGCTCAGGCCGCCGAGCAGGGCGATGACCGCCCACAGGGCAATCTTTCCCGGCGTCCACCGGCGGTCTTCCGCCGCCAGCATTTCCGGGTCCACGGCTACCGGCGGCAGTGCCGGGTCCTGTTCCAGGACGTCGCCGTCCGGTATTCCTTCAGTTTCGGCCCGGTGCCGATGGTTCTCGCTCATGATGATCCCTCTATCTGCGGTGGCTTGTCTGCGTTGACATTTCAACCGATGGGCAGGGAGTGACCCTGCTCCTAGAGATTATCAGCGGGTGAGTTGCACGTCACAGATACACGTGACGGCGGCCGCACAAGTGCAGCCGCCGTCGTTGTGCCCCTGGGGACTCCGGAACTAGAGGGTGAGCAGGATCTTGCCCGCGTGCTGCCCGGAGTCGAAGTACTCGTGGGCGGCGGCCGCCTCGGCCAGCGGGAAGGTGCGGTCCACCAGGGGCCGGATCTGCCCGGAGACCAGCAGCGGCCAGACATACTCGCCCACCGCGGCCATGATGGCGCTCTTTTCCTCCACCGGCCGTCCGCGGAGGGTGGTGCCCATGACGGCGGCGCGTTTGGTCATCAGCTGGTTCAGGTCCAGTTCGGCCTTGATACCGCCCTGCAGCCCGATGATCACCAGCCGGCCGGCGACGGCGAGCGCATCCAGGTTCTTCTGCAGGTACTTGGCGCCCACCACGTCAAGGATGACGTCGGCCCCGTGGCCTCCGGTGGCTTCGCGCACCGCTTCGACGAAGTCCTGTTCCTTGTAGTTGATCAGCACCTTGGCGCCCAGCGACTGAGCCAGTTCCAGCTTTTCCGCGGACCCGGCGGTCACCATGGGAACGGCACCGGAGGCCGCGACCATCTGGATGGCCATGGTGCCGATGCCGCCGGTGGCCCCGTGAATCAGGACATAGTCCCCCTCCTGGACTGCAGCAGCCATAAAGAGGTTGGAAAAAACGGTGGCTGCCGTTTCCGGCAAGGAGGCGGAGGTGACGGCGTCGAAGCCGTCCGGCAGGGGCAGGACCTGGCCGGCGGGCACGGCCACCTGCTCGGCGTAGCCGCCGCCGGACAGCAGTGCAACCACTTCGGTTCCCACTGCCGGGCCCTCCACGCCTTCGCCGAGGGCGGCAATGCGGCCCGAAACTTCCAGCCCCGGATATTCGGAGGCTCCGGCCGGCACCGGATAGTGTCCCTGGCGCTGCATCGCGTCGGCGCGGTTGATGCCGGCGGCGATGACATCTATCAGCACTTCTCCCGGTCCGGCTGCGGGCGTGGGTACATCCTGGAGTTCAAGCGCTTCCGGTCCCCCGGGCGTTCCAATAACGATCGCTTTCATGCTGTCCTTCCTGGTTCAGGGAATTTTGGTGAATTCATCCCTTCTGCCAGACTACTAGTGAGGAAGGTTGTCCGAGCGGCCGATGGAGCTGGTCTTGAAAACCAGTGTGCGGTAACCCCGTACCAAGGGTTCGAATCCCTTACCTTCCGCGTCGACACGGAAAAGCGGGCCCCGGAACGGGGCCGCGTTTTCGTTTGGCGGCCCCACCCGGGGGCCGAACGGTGTACCAAGACCCGGG
>NZ_JAJJOC010000020.1:0-14028 GCF_020907365.1 Arthrobacter sp. zg-Y750
CCCCCCCATTGTTTCCAACCCCGTCCCCCCCCGCGCCCCCCCCCAACCCCGCCCCCGGCCCGGGCCCCGCTTTTCCTTTTGCCGGCACCTCCCGGGGCACTACGGTGATCCCATGACCGGGGTGGAGCAGCAGGAACGGACGCGGATCCTGCGCGCCCTGGAAGACATCACCGATTCACTCCAGTCCTCGGCCCTGTCCTCGTTCCTCGATCCGCTGCTCGCCACGGACCTGACTGTTCGGCAGCTCAAGGTCCTCACGGTGCTGGTCACCATCGAGGAGGGTGCGACGGGCAGTGGTTTGGCTCAATCCTTCGGCGTTTCCATGGCCTCCATGTCCGGACTGGTGGACCGGCTTGTGGCTCAGGGCGTAGCTGTCCGCTCGGAAGATCCCGTGGACGCCCGGGTGCGCAGGGTGAAGGCCACCCCGTTGGGCCGGACCGTGGTGCGCCGCCTGGTCGCAGGACGTCCGGAACTGAATTCCGACATCCTGGACCGGCTGCCGCTTGCTGACCTGCAGGCGCTTGAGCAGGGCTTGCGGGCGATCTCCGCCGAGGTAACCCGCAGGGCGCACGCCACGGGATGACTACCGTGCCGCTGCAGCGCCGGGGCCGCAGCGGCAGGGCCGTCATTGCCGTCCGGGCGCCGTGAGCTGAACGTGTCCGGCGCCGTCGGCCGGCAGGACCGTAAACAGGGCCGGCTCCCGGAATCCCCTGTCCGCGAAGGCTGACAGCACCCCGGCACGGACTGCGTCCTCGTCGTCGTGCCGGACCAGGGCAATGGCCGAACCGCCGAACCCGCCTCCGGTCATCCGGGCACCCATCGCGCCGGCAGCGAGGGCGGCGTCCACGGCCAGGTCCAGTTCCGGGCAGGAGACCTCGAAGTCATCCCGCAGGGAGATGTGCGAGGCGGTCAGCAGTTCACCGATGGAGTCCACCGCGCCGTCGCGCAGCTTCTGCGCCACCTGCAGCACCCGCTGGTTCTCACTCAGGATGTGCCGCACCCGCCGCTGCGTCTCATGGTCCAAGCCGGACAGGTCCGCGTCGGCAGGCACTTCGCGCAGCGACTCCGCGCCCAGCGCTGCCGCGCCCCGCTCGCAGGACTGCCGGCGCGCACTGTAGCCGCCGTCGGAGTGGCTGTGCTCCACCCGGGTGTCCATCACAAGCACTGAGAGGCCGTACTCCGCTAGCGGCAGCGGCACAATTTCAGAGTCCAGGCTCCGGCAGTCCAGGAACAGGGCGCCGCCTTCGGCGCCCATCAGGGACGCAGACTGATCCATGATGCCTGTGGGTGCACCCACAAACTCGTTCTCCGCGTACTGAGTCAGGCGGGCCATCCCGGGACGGTCCAGCCCCAGGCCGAGCAGGTCATTCAGCGCCACGATTACGGCCACTTCCACGGCATGCGATGAGGACAGGCCGGCACCCACCGGAACGGTGGAATCCAGGAACAGGTCGAATCCCGGTACGGACGCACCGGCATGCTGCGCCAAGGCGTACACCACACCGGCAGGATAAGCGGCCCAGCCGGCTGCCAGGCCCGGTTCCAGCCCACCGGTGGAGAACTCCGCCCGGGACAGGCCGGTCTGCGCATAGGTGGAGGCGAGGCGGACGACGTCGGTGTCCGCTTCCGGGTCCTGTCCCGGACGGCGCAGGCGCACAGCCACCAAGGCGCTGCGGTCAATGGCAAAGGGCAGGACGAAGCCGTTGTTGTAGTCGGTATGCTCACCGATCAGGTTCACCCGCCCCGGGGCGCACCACACGCCGTCGGGCTCCGCGCCGAAGACCCCGGCGAAGCGGCGGGCCAACGCACCGGCCCGTTCCTCCAATTCAGTGGCGCTGGTTGCGGCGCTCATACCCGGACCTCCCGGAGCCTGGCGGCGGTCTGCTCCGCCGTGGTGTCGTTGATGAAAGCACCCATGGCAGCCTCCGAGCCGGCGAGGAACTTCAGCTTGTCCTCGGCCCGGCGGGGACTGGTCAGCTGCAGGTGCAGCCAGCCCGCCTCGCGGTCCGCATTGGTGACCGGAGTCTGGTGCCAGGCGGAAATGTACGGGGTGGGAGTTTCGTACAACCCGTCCACCCGCCGGAGCAGGTCCAGGTAGACGGCGGCGAGCTCGTCACGTTCCGCCCCGGTCAGCGCGGCCAGGTCCGGAACCTGCCGGTGCGGCACCAGGTGTACTTCCAGGGGCCAGCGGGCCGCGTAGGGGACGTAGGCGGAGAAATGCTCGCCGGACAGGACCATCCGGTCCCCGGCCTCCGTCTCGGCGCGGAGCAGTTCTCCCATCAGGGGCCGGCCATGCTCAGCGAGGTGCAGGCGGGAGCGTTCGGCCAGACGGGCGGCGTGCGGCGCGGCGTAGGGGTAGGCGTAGATCTGCCCGTGCGGGTGGTGCAGCGTGACGCCGATGTCCTGGCCGCGGTTTTCGAACGGAAATACGTGTGCGATGCCCTCCAGCGCGGACAGTTCCTCCGTGCGCTGCGCCCAGGCTTCCACCACCGTCCGGGCCCGGTTATAGGGCAGCGAGGCGAAGGACCCGGTGTGCTCGGGGGTGAAGACCACTACCTCGCAGCGGCCAAACGCGGGCTCGGGGCGGCCCCATAGTTCCCGGCCGCCCGCTTCTCCCGGCTCCGGCAGGGTGCCCAGGGCCGGGCCCAGGGAGGGGAACCGGTTTTCAAACACGACGACGTCGAAGTCTCCGGCAGGGATTTCCGACAGCCGGTGCGCGGTGGTGGGGCACAACGGGCACTGGTCCGCGGGAGGCAGGTAGGTGCGGGTTGACCGGTGGGCGGCAACCGCCACCCATTCACCGGTCAACCGGTCAAAGCGCACTTCTCCGTTGCCGGACCGGGGATCCAGCGGGCGGGCGTCATAGACAGAGTCCACCGGCCGGCCGCCGCGGTCCGTGAAGAACAGCGATTCGCGGCCGTCGGCGAGCCGGTGCCGCCGGTGGACGATGGGCGGCGGCACAGTTCCCTGCGCTGCGCCGGACGTGCTGGACACTTGCTGGCCTCCCAAACCGGATGTGGTGGATCCTGATGACTTCACCGTACCCAGTCCCGCCGGGAGGGACATGATTTCCGGGACATGTATCGCCGTAGGCGGCCTCGCCGCCACCAATGACCGGCCGGCCCAGCGGTGTGGTGGTGGACACAGCATGCCGGCAGGCCCCGTAGGATAGGCCCGTGGTTCCTGGCCGCCATGGGGGTGCGCCGCCACACCATTAGTTCCACAGGAGATACATATGAGCACCACAGCGCGGCTTCGCCGTCTGGCACTTCCGATTATTTTTGCCGGACTGTTGGCTGGCTGCTCCGGCGGCACGGCCCCGGGCAGCCTGGAAGTTGGAGACTGCTTCTCCGCTCCGGAACCGGACTCCGAAACCCGGGAAATCTTCGACGTTGACGTGGTCGAGTGCGAAGAGGCACACAAGCAGGAAGTTTTCGCTGTCGAGGAACAGGCTGAGGGTGACTACCCAGGCGTATCCGAGCTGGAGGCGAAGGCGCAGGAACTTTGCGCCGAAGAGTTCCAGGGCTACGTAGGCACGTCTTTCGACCTGTCGGAGCTGGAAGCCTCCTACATTGTTCCCACCGAGGATTCCTGGAAGAACGATGACCGGGACATCACCTGCACCCTCGGTGCCGCCAACGGCCCCGAGGTCTCCGAGTCCTACAAGGGTTCGAGCCGCTAGGGCAACCACCTTTCGCGTTAGCTGAAAGGGCACTGCCGGCCTCTGGGGCCGGCAGTGCCCTTTTGTTACGTCCGGGACCGGTTGGCAAGTAGTGGGGGTGCCACCCCGTACACTGTGCTGGCGATCACTTTTCTGCTGTTCCGGGGGGTTTGGCAGAACTTGGGTGGCGTGCAGCGCAGCACGTCACCCTCCGGTCATCTGTACGTAACCTGCACCGTTTAACGTCATCTCCGTACAACCGCACCCGTTACCTGATCACCACTGTTCGCCATCACTTGCGCACCCCCTGCCGCCGCCCCTGGGCGCGGCCATAACCCGTCGGCCGCCACGGCCGACCAAGGAGTATGAGGCATGAGACCTTCAATCCGGAAGGCTGTGCTGGGAACAACCCTCTCAGCCGGCCTGCTCGCCGCGCCGCTGACCGCGTTCCCGGCCTACGCCGAGGAGGGCGGCGACCCCGCCGCTCCCGGCATCATTATTAACGAGGCGTACCTGTCCGGCGGCAGCGCCAACGCCCCCTTCAACACCAAGTTCGTGGAGCTCTACAACCCCGGCAGTGAACCCGTCAGCCTGGACGGCTGGTCCCTGCAGTACCGCGCAGCCGGCACCACAACCGCCCCCACCGGCATCGGCACCCTTTCGGGCACCATCGCACCGGGCGGCTACTATCTGGTCTCCGGCGCGAGCAACGGCACCACCGGAGCACCCCTGCCCACTGCCGACGCCACCATCGGCGCCAGTTTCGGCGGCGGAGGCGGCACCCTGATCCTCTCGAACCAGGGCACCCGCGTGGATCCGCTCCCCACCGGCTCGATCACCGGGGCGCCCGGGGTGGTGGACCTGCTCGGATACGGCACCTCCAACACGTTCGAAACGGCCGCCGCCGCGGCACCGGCAGGCAACTCAGACCCGAAGTCGCTGAACCGCACCGGTTTTGCGGATTCAAACAACAATGCCGCTGACTTCACGCTGAACACCTCGGTCACACCCACCTCCACCGCCGGTTCCGTCCCCACCGAGCCGACCCCCACGCCTACACCCACGCCCACGCCCACGACGCCGGGCACTCCCGGAGCCGGGACCGTGCCGATCGCCGCGATTCAAGGCACCGGGGAGGCCAGTCCGCTGATCGGCCAAACCGTGACGACCCGCGGCAAGGTCACCGGCGTTTATCCCACCGGCGGCTTCAACGGGTACTACATCCAGACGCCCGGGACCGGCGGAGACCTTGATCTCGCTGCACACACCGCCTCAGACGGCATTTTCGTCTTCTCGGCGGCCACGGCCGGACAGGTTGCCGCCGGAGAGTACGTGGAGGTCACCGGCACCGTTGGCGAGTACAACGGGCTGACCCAGCTCACCGTCGCTGCAGGCGCCCTGACCAAGCTCAGCGAAGCGGCACCCGAGGTCAAGCCTGCGGCAGTGGCCTGGCCCGCCGCCGAAGCACAGCGCGAAACCCTCGAAGGCATGCTGCTGGCACCCCAGGGCAACTTCACCGTCACGGACAATTTCTCCCTGAACCAGTACGCCGAGATCGGCCTGGCCGCCGGCGACACCCCGCTGGTCCAGCCCACCGCAGTGGCCGCCGTCGGCACTCCCGAGCACGCCGCCGTCGTCGCGGATAACACTGCCCGTGCCGTCAAGCTCGACGACGGCGCCAGCACCAACTTCCTCAACGCCGCCAACCAGGGCAAGCCGCTCCCGTACCTGACCCCGGAGAACCCGGTCCGGGTGGGCGCTGCAGCCACCTTCAGCACCGGCGTGATCCTGGACTACCGCAACAGCGGCTGGAAGTTCCAGCCGCTTACGGAGCTGACCCCCGCCAATGCGGCCACGGTCCAGCCGGCGTCGTTCGAGAACACCCGCACACCGGCACCCCAGAGCGTGGGCGGCAACCTGAAGCTCGCCTCCTTCAACGTGCTGAACTACTTCACCACCACCGGTGACACGGTGCCCGGCTGCTCCTTCTACAAGGACCGCGCCGGCGCACCCGTCACCGTCCAAGGAGGCTGCGACGTCCGCGGTGCCGCCGATGCGGCCAACCTGGAACGCCAGCAGGCCAAGATCGTTGCCGCCATCAACGCCCTGGGCGCCGATGTGGTTTCGCTGATGGAGGTGGAGAACTCCGCCACCTTCGGCAAGGACCGCGACGAGGCACTTTCCCGCCTCGTCGCTGCCCTCAATGCGCAGGCGCCGGGAACGTGGGACTACGTCCGCTCCCCTGCCGATCTGCCGGCCGACGAAGATGTCATCCGCACCGCGTTTATCTTCCGCACCGCAACGGCCGAGCCCGTGGGCGAATCCACCATCCTCGATGACGAAACCGTCTTCTCCAACGCCCGTGAACCGCTGGCCCAGGCCTTCCGGCCCGCCGGCGGCGAAGAGGGCACCGAAATCCTGGCTGTTTCCAACCACTTCAAGTCCAAGGGCTCCGCACCGTCCTCGGGCGAGAATGCCGACACCGGGCAGGGCGGCTGGAACGCGGACCGCGTCCGCCAGGCGCAGGCCCTGGTGGCCTTTGCCGCAACTGCATCCGAGGCCGCCGGCACTGACAAGGTCTTCCTGCTGGGCGACTTCAACGCCTACCACGCGGAAGACCCCATCAAGGTGCTGGCCGACGCCGGCTACGTTGATCTTGGTGCCGCCACCGGCAAGCATTCCTACGCGTTCGGCGGCACGGTCGGCAGCCTGGACCACGTCCTAGCTTCCCCGGCGGCCAGCGACGCCGTCACCGGCACCGACATCTGGAACATCAACTCGGTGGAATCCGTGGCGCTGGAATACAGCCGCTACAACTACAACGCCACCAACTTCTACGCACCGGATCCTTACCGGTCCTCGGATCATGACCCGATTCTCGTGGGCATGGACCTCACTCCCGAAGGTACCGGCACCGCCACGCTGAACCTGTTGAACATCAACGATTTCCACGGCCGGATCGACGCCAACACGGTGCCGTTTGCCGGAACCGTGGAGGAACTGAAGGCTGGTGCGCCTGCCGGCAGTTCACTGTTCCTCTCCGCGGGAGACAACATCGGTGCGTCCCTGTTCGCCTCCTCGGTGCAGCAGGACCAGCCGACCATTGACGTCCTCAACGCCCTCGGGCTGCGGGCATCGGCAGTGGGCAACCACGAGTTCGACGGCGGCTTCGCGGACCTGACCGGGCGCGTGGCCCCGGCCGCCCAGTTCCCTTATCTGGGCGCCAACGTCTACACCAAGGGCACTACCACTCCCGCGTTGCAGGAGTACGAGATCCTTGACGTCAACGGCGTGAAGGTGGCCGTGATCGGCGCCATCACCCAGGAAACCGCCAGCTTGGTCAGCCCCGGCGGCATCAGCAACCTGGACTTCGGTGATCCGGTTGAGGCCGTGAACCGTGTGGCCGCGCAGCTGGTGGAGCAGGACCTGGCCGATGTGATCGTGGCCGAGTACCACGAGGGCGCCGGCAGCGGCACCCCCGACGGCGCCACCCTGGAGCAGGAACTCGGGGAAGGCGGCGCATTCGCTGAAATTGTCAACGAAACCACGCCGCTGGTGGATGCCATTTACACCGGCCACACCCATAAGCAGTACGCCTGGGACGCCCCCGTCCCCGGCGCGGACGGCAAGACCCGTCCGGTGGTGCAGACCGGCTCCTACGGCGAGTTCATCGGCCAGATCAAGCTCGAATACAACGCCGGCACTGATGAGGTCATGTCCTACTCGGCAGCCAACGTGGCCCGCACCAAAACGGCCCCGGCGGACCTGGTCGCCGCCTATCCGGCTGTCGCCGAGGTGAAGCGGATTGTCGACGCAGCCCTGGCGTACTCGGCCGAGGTGGGCAACCAGCCCGTTGGATCCGTCACCGCGGACATCACCACCGCCTTCGTGGGCACTGCCCGCGACGACCGCAGTTCCGAGTCGACCCTCGGCGGGCTGGTGGCAGACTCGCTGCTGTCCACGCTCTCCGCACCCGAACGAGGCGGCGCCGAAATCGGCGTCACCAACCCGGGCGGACTGCGCGCCGAGCTCTACTACGGGCCCGACGGAGTAATCACCTATGCCGAGGCCAATGCCGTCCTGCCGTTCGTCAACAACCTCTGGACCACCACTCTCACCGGTGCCCAGCTGAAAACGATGCTTGAACAGCAGTGGCAGCCCGAGGGCAGCTCGCGGGCTTTCCTGGCCCTGGGACTCTCCGACAACATCACGTACACCTTCGATGCGGACCAGCCGCGCGGTTCCCGGATCCAGAGCGTCACCATTAACGGCGCCGCCATGGATCCGGCCCGCGACTACCGGGTGGGGACCTTCAGTTTCCTGGCGCAGGGCGGTGACAACTTCACGGTCTTCCGGGAAGGCACCAACACCCGGGATACCGGCCTGGTGGACCGTGACGCCTGGATCAGCTATATCTCGGCCAACAGCCCGCTCTCTCCCGACTTCGCCCGGCAGGGCGTAGCGGTCAAGGGCGCACCGGCTACGGCCAAGGCCGGTTCGGCCGTGAGCTTTACGGTGTCGCAGCTGAACCTGACCTCACTGGGCAGCCCCGCCAACACCTCGCTGGCGGTCAGCTTTGTCAACGCGGCCGGCACGGCCACCGCCCTGGGCACCGTTCCGGTCTCCGCAGGATCCGCCGCCATAACGGTGACCATCCCGGCGTCGGCGTCCGGTGCCGGCCGGCTCGTCCTCACGGCAGCTGAGTCCGGCACCACGGTGACCCTCCCGGTCACCGTGGAGAAAGCCGCTGCCCCCGCCCCGGTCTGCAAGGCACCAGTGGCGCCCAAACAGTGGTGGGACGTGCGCGGCTGGGCCCGGTACGCCTACGAACTGGCGCAGTACATCCTGTGCCTGGCCGGCCGGCGGTAACCACGCGGGCCTGAACCGGCAACGGTAAAGCGGAAGCGCCGTCCCCTACCCGGGGCGGCGCTTCCGCCGTTAAGATCGTGCAGGCCGCCGACGACGGCCGGGACAGGAGAAAGCGCATGGACCAGAGCCAGGACGGCCTGCCGGAACGGCACCGGGCAGTCCGCAGCGGCGGCGCTGAGCTGGCAGTCTACGAGTACGGTCCGCCGCCGTCGCCCGGGTCTCCCAGCCTGCTGCTGGTACACGGATACCCCGACGACCACCGGGTTTTCCAGGCCGCGGTGCGGCGGCTGGCCGCCGGACGGCACGTCATCGCCTACGACACCCGCAACGCCGGCGCCTCCCGGGTGGACAACGGCACCGCCGCCGGGCTCTCCCCCTACCGCCTGCCGGCATTGGTGGACGATTTGTATGCCGTCCTGGCCGCAACCGGAACCGGGCCGGTTCACCTGGTCGGGCATGACTGGGGGTCCATCCAGGGCTGGGCTGCCATCTCCGATCCCCGTGCCGCGGACCGGATCCTCAGTTACACCAGCATCTCCGGGCCTGATCTGGCCCATTTCCGGCACTGGCTGAAAGTTCGGCTGCGTTCCCGGCTATGGCCCGAGGCGCTGAACCAGGCGCTGCGCAGCAGCTATGTGGCGGCTTTCCAACTGCCGGTCCTGCCCGAGGCCGCGTGGAAGTACGTCCTGACGCCGCGGTATGAAAAATCCGCGGGCCGGCGCATCGGTGACAACGCCGCCCGCGGACTGCAGTTATACCGGGCCAACATGTTTACCGCCGCCCGTCCGCCGGAGGGACGCTATACCGGCCCGGTTCAGGTGGTGGTCCCATTGAAGGACCCGTTCCTCTCGCCGAAGCTGGTTTCCGGGCTGCAGGAACGCTTCCCCGGGGTGGAGACGGTGGAGGTAGACGCCGGCCATTGGTGGCCCGAGCAGAACAGCAGCGAATTTGCCGATCTGCTGGATCGCTGGCTCGCCCGCCATCCCGGAACCGGCGGCTGATCGGAGCCCCGGGCTGATCGGAGCCCCAAAAACACCGAAAGCGGCAGCCGGCGCGGCTGCCGCTTTCGGGTTGGCACCCGCCGGTGTCAGGAACGGCGGCGCCGGTCCTTGCCGGAGGAACCGCCTTCGCCCTCCATCTCTATTTCTTCCTTGCTCACGTCTTCGCTCACCGTTGCCTCATCGGTGACGGTTTCGGTATCCAGCCGGACACGCTCCACCGGGACGGTCTTCTTATCCACAACCGGCTCTTCGGCGTGCAGCGTCACCTCGTGCTCCTCTTCGCTGATAGCCGGTCCGTCCATCGCAGCATCACGGTTGGCATCGGTGATGGGCTCGCGCTGGATCCTGGCTTCCTCGTGGCTCACCGGGACCGTCTTGGTGACGTTTTCGGTGGTGACGTACTTGCGCAGGCGGGCCCGGCCGGATTCCCGGCTCTGCTTGCCCACGTGCAGCTGCTCCTCGGACCGGGTCATCGCGTCATCGGTTGTGGGACCGGAGGTATCGTGGCCCACCTTGGGGGCATGCTGACCGTGGTTGGAATCCGCAAAGTTGCCGCTGGTGCCCGACGTCGTGGTGGTCCCTGACGTTGTACCTGACGTGGTCCCCGACGTTCCGGCGGTCCTCGAAGTGTCCGTTCCCGATCTGCCGGTTCCGCCGGAAGACGTACCGATGGAGTAGTAGCTGTAAAGCTCGTCCTGTTCCTGCTCGCTGATGTGTCCGTCCTCATCCACCCGGGGAGCATCTTTGATCATGCTCTTGGAATAGGGCACGTGAACCACGGATCCCTCGAGGGTGGCTTCAGCCAGCGGGACAAAGGTTTCGGACGAACCGAAAAGCCCGGTCTTGGTGGTGACCCAGGCCGGCTGCCCGGTTTCGTCATCCAGGTAGACCTCGCTGGCGGAGCCGATCTTTTCTCCGTTGGGCCCTTCAACGGTGCCCTTGTTCAGGATGATGTCGATCTGTTCGGTGGTGATCACAGTTGTCTCCGGTTTCTGCGCGGAAAGCGCTGGTGCTGTTGTGTATTCCCCGGCCCCCTCGAGACTTAGTCTGTTGCGTTAGTCGCCGAGCCCCGCCTTATCCACGCGGCGGTGGAAGCGCATGCCGCCCAGGCCGCCCAGGATGGCCCCGAGCAGTGCCACTGCCGCGGCAATGATCGCGGCGATAATCACCGATGCCGTGGCGTTGCCGCCGATCTCCGGGATCTGTGGGAAGCCGTTGAGCTGGACGAGGATGTTGAACTCGTTGCCGGCAATGGCGGCAATAATCGCCGCGACGATGGCGATGACGACGGCCCACACCCACACCGCAATTCCCTGTTTGATGCCGTTGAACCGGGCCATCCGGCCTGCCACATAGCCGCCGCAGTAGTAGGCGATGAAGAGAATCACCAGCAAGGTAATGGTCCCGGCCACGCTCACCGTGGTGGAGTCAGCGGATGCGGCGTCGTTGTTGTTGGCCACAAGCACCGCGCCGAATGCTGTTGCCAGCGCGCTGAGCAACACCGTGGTGCCGATGGCGGTAAGCCAGCCGAAAAAGGCCGAGCCGATCTTCACACCGCCGAAACTGGCCTTTTCCCGCTCAACCACACCCTGTCTGCTGGTGTCCGCTTCGCCGTCCGCGCCGGTCCGGAGTCCGTCCGGCGCTGGGTTCGCCCCTGCCCGCGGCCGCTGCCCTGCTTGAGGCCGGTCCGGTCCGGTCCCGGATCCCCGTGCGCGGTCTCCCGCCGCGCTGGCACCTGTGCTCATGAGCTGTGTCCTTCCCGCTGGAACTTCCTCAGTGACAGAAATATCTACAGAAGTACCCCCGGTATGGCTACGGTAGGCGTCTGCAGCCGGAAAAGACAGACTGCTTACTAAATTTTTGCCTTGACCTGGCGGAGCCCCCGGGTTCGGGAATGGAACGGGCATATACCGGCGTTACCATCACCAACACACGTCAAGATTAATCAAGGAGAAATCATGACAACGCAGCTCGAAGCAACCTCCCTGGCCCTCACCGATTGGATTCCCGCCAAGCAGTTCATTGGCGGCCAGTGGCGGGACGGACGCTCTGAAAAGGTACTCACCGACACCAACCCCTTCGACGGATCCCAGCTGCTGACCATGCAGCAGGCCTCCCGCGAGGACCTCGACGACGCGTACGCCGCCGCCGAGGAAGCACAGAAGGACTGGGCGGCCCGGACCCCCAATGAGCGCCGCGCCGTGATTGCCCGCGCTGCGGAAATCTTCGACGAGCGCCGCGATGAAATCGTTGCCTGGCTCAACGCCGAGTCCGGCAGCACCATGATTAAGGCCAACATTGAAGTTGCTTCCGCGGCTGCAATCACGCGTGAGGCGTCCACCTTCCCGCACCGCGTCTCGGGCAAGATCATGGACTCCAACACCCCCAACAAGGAGCTGCGGGTCTACCGCGGCCCCCTCGGCGTCGTCGGCGTGATCAGCCCCTGGAACTTCCCGCTGCACCTTTCCCAGCGCTCCGTGGCCCCGGCGCTGGCCCTGGGCAACGCCGTGGTGCTGAAGCCGGCCAGTGACACCCCTGTCACCGGTGCACTGATCATTGCCAAGATCTTCGAAGAGGCGGGCCTGCCCGCCGGCGTGCTGAGCGCCGTCGTCGGCGCCGGCTCCGAAATCGGCGACGCGTTTGTGGAGCACCCCACCCCGCGCATGATCTCCTTCACCGGTTCCACCCCGGTGGGCAAGAACATCGGCGCCCTGGCCGCCACCGGCGCCACCCTGAAGTACACGGCGCTGGAGCTCGGCGGCAACAGCCCGTTCGTGGTCCTCGCCGATGCCGACGTCGATCAGGCCGTCCGGGCCGCAGCCATGGGCAAGTTCCTGCACCAGGGACAGATCTGCATGGCCGTGAACCGGATCATCGTTGAGGACGCCGTCTACGACGAGTTCGTGGAGAAGTTCACCGCGCACGTCAAGACGCTGAACGCCGGCGACCCGACCGACCCGAAGAACGTGGTGGGCCCGATCATCAACTCCAAGCAGCTGGATGGCCTGAAGAAGAAGATCGAGACCGCCAAGTCCGAGGGCGCACGCCTGGTGCTTGAGGGCGAAATCAACGGCCAGGTGCTGTCCCCGACCGTCTTCGCCGACGTCACCAAGGACATGGAACTGGCACGCGAGGAGATCTTCGGTCCCATTGCGGGCATCATGCGCGCCAAGGACGCCGAGGATGCGCTGGCTCTGGCCAACGACACGGATCTGGGCCTGTCCAGCGCCGTGTTCACCTCCAACCTGGAGACGGGTGTTAGCTTCGCCCGCCGCATCAAGGCCGGCATGACCCACGTCAACGATTTCCCGGTCCAGGACGAGGCGCACATTGCCTTCGGCGGCGAGAAGAACTCCGGCCTCGGCCGGTTCAACGGCGAGTGGGCCATTGACGAGTTCACCACCGACCACTCCATCAGCGTCCAGCACGCTCCGCGCGAGTACCCGTTCTAATCCGGTCAATGCACGCCCTCCGGTAGCCCTTAGCCACCGGTGGAACGACGACGGCGGTCCGCACCTTATTGGGCGCGGGCCGCCGTCGTATTACGGCTTGGCTACGCTTCACCGCGACACGCCCGGCGTGTCCGTTGTCCTGTTAGTGTCCCTCTCACCGGCCCGGACACTCCGTGCCGAACTACTGGGGGAATTGATTGGATTGACCGCTTCATTTGTGCGCCGTACCCGGGTGTTTTCCGTGGTTCTTGCATCCGTTGTTTTGCTGACCGCCTGCGGTACCGACAAGGCTTCCGAAGCCTCGCCGTCGAAGAGCGCAACGGCCACGCCGTCCGCTTCAGCGACATCATCGGCTTCGCCGTCTGCGCCGGCGCCTTCGGCGACGCCGACAGCGGCCCCGGTGCCCACGGAGGCGCCCGCTCCGGCAGCACCCACCGTCGTCACCACACCCAACGGCCTGCACAGCTTCACCCTGCCCGCCGGCTGGTCGGCCGTTCCGACCGAACCGCTATGGGTGCATCCAAGCTGCGCTCCATACGTCTCGCCGGCAGCTTTCACGATCTTGGACTCGACCGGAAACCCGGTTTCTGAGTTTTACAGCGGCATCTGCACGGACGGGGCGGCCACCCCCAGCCCCGGCCATGTCCTCTACGACGCCACGGAAATTCCTGCCTACAAGGACATGCATCGGCGGCCGGTCTACTTCCAGTTTGAATCCCGCCCGGTCCACGGTGGCGGGCGCACCTACCACGTCCAGCTCGAAACCGGACTGCCGGATGCAGAGGGGAACGACGCAGGCCCACAGTACGGCACCGTCTACATGGGCGATGGCGCAGCGACATTCAACGCCCTCATCGAGCCGGGCGCCTTCGCCGACGACGCCGCAGCGCGGGCCTGGATGCAGACCGACATGTACCGGCAGCTCAAGGAAATGATGCTCTCGCTGACCTACAACGGCTAGGAACAGAACGACGGCGGGCCCCCCCCAATTGTGGGGGGGGCCCGCGGTAAACCGCGTTGGGGGGGGGGGGGCCCCACCCAAACA